>JAGWZT010000047.1 GCA_018971925.1 Lysobacteraceae bacterium
GCGGCCGCGGTGCAAGTTCACCCGACTGACTGCTCGATCTGCCGAACGATGCCGTCGGCCATCGCGCGTGGATCGGGCGCGTTGCGGATGGGTCTTCCAACCACGATGTAATCCGCGCCCTGTGCGAACGCGGTGGGCACGTCGACCGTGCGCTTCTGGTCATCGCCCGAGGGACCCGCCGGGCGGATGCCGGGACACACGGCCAACAAATCCCGCCCCAGCGCATCGCGCAGGCGCGGCAGGTCGGTCCCCGAACACACCACGCCGTCGATCCCCGCGATTTGCGCCAGACGGGCGCGTTCGATCACCACGTCGGCGGGCTCGCCCGCGACGCCCAGCGCGGCGAGGTCGTTGGCGTCGTTGCTGGTCAGCACGGTGACCGCGAGCAGTTGCAGCGAGCCCTTCGCCGCGGCCGCCGCTTCCAGCATGGCGCGGCTGTCGCAATGGATGGTGGCGAACGTGATCGGCCGCTGCGCGAGCCCGCGTACCGCGCCCGCGACCGTGGCCGGCACATCGTGGAATTTCAGGTCCGCGAAAATCTTCTTGCCGCGCTTCGCGAGTTCGTCCAGCACGTGGAACCAATCGCCGCCGCTGAGTAATTCCAGGCCGATCTTGTAGAACGACACGCTGTCGCCGAGACGGTCCAGCCACGCGATGGCTTCCGTCCGGTCCGGCACGTCCAGCGCGAAGATCAGGCGGTCGCGGGCGGGATTTTCGGTGAGCGTAGGCATCGTGCGATTCTAAAAGAGTTTCGTTCGAAGCGGCTTTAGTGAAAAGTCAGGCCATGGATGGCCGTGGTGATGTCGGATACGCGATGACGTTGCGGGTTGCGATGCGGTCAGACGCGGCGGTCAGGGATGATCGCAAAAAAGAAGCCACTGGACGCTGGCGCGGCGGCACTGCAGACTCCGCGCCAATGGACGACAAGGCGATTCAATCGATGCACGCCGCGCGCAACACCGCGATCGCGAGCTATATCGCGGCCGCCGTCGCGCTGCTGCTGGTGATGTTCCTGCACCTGCTGCCCGCACTGATCGCGGGCCTGCTGGTGTATGCGGTGGTCGACGCGCTGGCGCCGTTGCTGGAACGCCGCTGGCCGGGCGGCTGGGCGCGGCAACTGGTGGTCGGGTTGCTGGCCGTGGTCGTTGCAGGCCTGCTCGCGTTGCTGATCTTCGGCGCGGTCGCTTTCTTCCGCGCGGAACTCGGCGATCCGAACACCCTGTTCGATCGCATGATGCCGACCATCGATCGCGCGCGCACGCAACTGCCGGCGTGGATTGTCGCGTACCTTCCAGTCAGCGCGGAGGATTTCCGTTTCACCGCCACGCAGCTTGCGCGCACCCACTCCGAACAATTGCAGGTGGCTGGCAAGGAAACCGCGCACGTGTTCGGGCGCATCCTGGTGGGGCTCGCACTCGGCGCGCTGGTCGCCCTGACGCATGCGCGTCCCACCGGTGACGAAGGCCCGTTGCGCCGTGACCTGACCGCGCGCTGCGAACGTTTCACGCAAGCCTTCCACGACATCGTGTTCGCGCAGGCGCGCATTTCCGCGTTGAATACCATCTTCACCGCGATCTTCCTGCTGATCGCGCTGCCGCTGGCCGGCGTGCACCTGCCGCTCACCAAGACCCTGATCGCGATCACCTTCATCGTCGGCCTGCTTCCGGTGGTCGGGAATCTCATTTCCAACACCCTGATCGTGATCGTCGCATTGTCGGTGTCGCTGTGGGTCGCGCTGGGTGCACTGATCTTCCTGATCCTGATCCACAAGCTGGAGTATTTCCTCAACGCCAACATCGTCGGCAACCGCATCCATGCGCGTGCCTGGGAAATCCTGCTGGCGATGCTGGTGATGGAAGCCGCGTTCGGCTTGCCGGGCATCGTCGCCGCGCCGATCTATTACGCGTACCTCAAGAGCGAACTCACCGCGACGCGATTGATTTGATCGCTTGCCGGGCGCGTGCTCGCTGCCGAACTAAATTCCCGGGCTTTCCCCGCGCGCAGTCCTTGCGCACGACGTGTTGCCAGCGTGATCCTGCCGACTTCGATCGCTCGCAAGCAAGCAACGTTCCAGTTTGGGTTTCGCTCGCCTTCGGCGCGCGAAACCCAAACGACAGGATCTCCTGCGCGATAAAATTAACGGCAAATCGCTCGCGGCGCGAGCGAAACCGCGATCCTGAAAGTTATACTCGCCGCTGCGATCCCGGTTCCGCGTCATGCTGCGATTCCTCTATACCGTCGCGATGTATCTCGCCACGCCGGTGATCGTCTGGCGGCTGGCGGCGCGCGGGATTCGTTACCGCGGTTACTTCAAACGCTGGCGCGAGCGCTTCGGCCGGTTTCCCGATCCGGGCCTCGATGGCTCGATCTGGGTGCATGCGGTGTCGGTGGGTGAGGTCAACGCCGCGCTGCCGTTGATCCATGCATTGCGCCGGCGTTACGCGCCACGCCCGATGGTGGTCACGACGGTGACGCCGACCGGATCCGAGCGCGCACGCAAATTGTTCGGCGATGAGGTTTTCCACGTTTACCTGCCCTACGACCTGCCGCGCGCGGTCACGCGTTTCCTCGACGGCATCCGCCCGGCCCTGGCGGTGGTGATGGAAACCGAAATTTGGCCCAACCTGTTCCATCAGTGCGGGCGCCGCGGGATTCCGCTGGCGGTGGTGAACGCGCGCCTCTCCGAGCGTTCGCTGCGCGGTTACCGGCCGATCCGTGCGCTGGTCGCGGAGGCGCTGAACAACGTGGCGCTGGTCGCGGCGCAGTCGCATGCGGATGCGCGCCGCTACCGTGCCTTGGGTGCGGATCCTGCACGGGTGCAGGTTTCCGGCAACCTCAAGTACGACATGCCGCTGCCCAAGGGCGCGCGGCAGCGCGGCGCCGAACTGCGCGCGCAATGGGGCGAGACGCGCCCGGTGTGGTTCGCCGCCAGTACCCACGAAGGCGAGGACCTGGCCGTGTTCGAAGCCCACCTTGCGGTACTGGCGCGGATGCCCGATGCGTTGCTGCTGATCGCCGCACGCCATCCGGAGCGTTTCCGCGCGGTCGAGCACGCGGCGCGGAATCTCGGGTTCGCCGTGGCCACCCACAGCGCGGGGGATGTGGCTCCGGAAACCCAGTGCCTGGTGATCGACGGCATGGGTGTGATGATGCGCTACTTCGCCGCCTGCGATCTTGCCTTCGTTGCGGGTTCGCTGGTGCCGGTCGGTGGTCATAACGTGCTGGAGCCCGCGGCGTTGTCCAAACCGGTGGTGGTCGGGCCGTACACGTTCAACTTCGAGGAAATCACCCGCACGATGATCGATGCAGGGGGCGCACGCAGGGTGGTTTCGACCCAGACGCTGGGCGCGGCCGTGCAGGAACTGCTGCGCAACCCGAAGGAGCTGGCACGGATGGGCGCGGCCGCGCACGCGGTGTGCGTGCGCGAACGCGGCGCGGTGCGGCGGACGATGGTGATGCTGGGCAGGATTTTCGCGCGCGCGCGTTACCGCAGGGAAATCGCGCCGGTCACTGCAGCAGGGAGTTGACCGCTTCGAGATCCTTGACCGACAGCGTGCCCGCGGCATACTTCAGATTGATCTGGTTGATCACGAACGCGTGGCGCGCCTGGGAGTAGTTGCTCTGGGCCAAAAAGTAATTCTGCTGGGCGATCAGCAAATCCACGATGGTGCGGGTACCGATCTGGTAGCCAGCCTGCGTGGCATCCAGCGCGGTCTTGGCGGATTCCACGGCCGCCTTCTGCGCGTCCACAGAGCTGATGCCGGCCTCGATCGCGTTGAAGGCGTTGCGGGTGTTGCTGACCACGCTGCGGCGATCCTGTTCCAGCACGTCATTGGCCTGGTCGCGTTGTGCGATCGCCTGCTTCTCGCGCGCGATGATTCCGCCGCCCTGGAACAGTGGCACGGTCAGCACGAGTCCCACGGCGGTATCGTTCCGGCGTGTGTCGTTGCGTAGCGGGATCGCGTTGGCCGGAAGACCGGCGACGTTGCCGAGATTGCCGGGCCCCCAGGCCGGGTTGCGCGAATAGCTGACCGACGCGCCCAGGGTCGGCAGATGCGCCGCATGCGCAGCCGTGACGCCGTGCTGGGAGGATTCGGCCTGATCGCGTTGTGCCTGCAAGGACGGATTGTTGGCCAGCGCGGTCTTGACCCATTCCTCCATGTTGTCGGGCTGCGGCGGATTCAGCGGCAGGTTGTCGGTCAACGTCTCAAGCGTGCCGGAAGGCTGGCCGGTGATTTGCGCCAGCGCCTCGCGATCGTTGAACAAGGTGTTCTTGGCGGTGATCACCTGCGCGACGGCCGCATCGTGCTGGGCCTTCGCATCCGCCACGTCCGTGATGGCGGCAAAGCCTACGTCGTATTTGGCCTGCGCCTGATCCAACTGTTTCTTCAGCGACGCCTCATTGGCCTCGGCGAACTTCAACTGGTCTTCGTCGGTGAGCACGGTGAAATACGCCTGTGACACGCGCAGGATCAGAGCCTGCTGCGCCGCGACGTATTGCGCCTCGGTCGAGCGGGCGCTGGCCTTGCTGGCGCGCCACTGCTCGAACTGGCCAAGGTCGAACAGTGTCTGGTTGAGGCTGAGTGACTCGGTGCGCGAGCGCAGGCCGCCGCTGGAATTGCTTCCGGTGAAGAACTGCGGCCCGGTGGGTGTATCAGCCAGCACGCTGGTTTGGCTGGTGCCGTGACTGTCATTGAGCGAAACGTTGCCATTGAGTTGCGGCAACAGCGGCGCCCGCGAGATCGCGGCGCCGGCCTGGCCGATGCGCTGCTGCGCCTCGGCCTGCTTGAGCACCGGGTCGGACTGCAGCGCCTGCCGGTACGCGTCCATCAGGTTTTCGGCGCGCGCCGTGGCCATGTGGACGCAGCCGAACGCCGCGGTGATGGCGAGGGCGCAGGCGCGGATCGCGAAGGAATGGCGGGGCGTGTTGCGTGGGGTCATGCCGGAGAATCCTTGCTGGGGCGCATGCCCCGGGTTCACAAACTGAAAGTACGGGCGGGTGCGGCGCCCGCGAGATAAGGCGCATCGGTTTCGAACAGGCGGTCTTCGATCCAGCCGCCGTCGGGCGCGCGCTGCAGCAGCACCGCCTGCATCGCGGGCTCGACGCCACGTATG
The DNA here is from genome assembly GCA_018971925.1 of Lysobacteraceae bacterium. Lineage (GTDB taxonomy): Bacteria > Pseudomonadota > Gammaproteobacteria > Xanthomonadales > Rhodanobacteraceae > 66-474. The sequence goes on from JAGWZT010000047.1 coordinate 5,116, forward strand.
ACAAACAACCTGCCCGCGGGTTTCAACCACTGGCCGAAAAGGGCGGGCAGCGTCGCGACCGCGCCGGTGACGGCGATCGCATCGAATTTTTCCAGGGGCGCATAGCCGGACAACGCGTCCGCGTGCAAGCAGTCGACGTTCGCGATCGCCTGCACCTGCAGCCTTGTGCGCGCGGCTTCGACGAAATCGGCGCGGTGATCGATGCTGGTTACCCGCGCACAGAGTCGCGCAAGGCACGCCGCGAAGTAGCCGGTGCCCGTGCCGATTTCCAGGACGTGTTCGCCAGCGATGGGTAGCAGGGCTTGCAGGATGCGGCCCTCCACCACGGGCTTCAGCATCACTTCGCCGTGGCCGATCGGCAACGTGACGTCGGCATAGGCGAGCGCTTCGTAGGTTCTGGGCACGAAGGCTTCGCGCCGCAGGCTGCCGAGCACGTCGAGCACGCGGGCATCCAGCACTTCCCACGGACGCACCTGGTTTTCCACCATGTTGCGACGTGCGACCGCGAGTTCGGGTTTCATGTTCATGCCGGTTCCATCAGGTACGAAAAACGGAAAAGCTTAGGCGCGCATGCCGTCGCGGGCAACGGCGCACACAGACTGCGTGTTGCGGTGCCCTCGACGAAGTGCCGGAAGTCACCGCGCCGACATGACGGCGGTCACCCGCCGCGCGGGAGATTGAAGGCACGATCCGTGCCACCGGAGCCGCCCCAAAAATCCCTTTCCGATCAAGTCCATGGGTTCTCTTTGTGCGGAGCGGCCGTGTCCGCGGACAGAGCAGCGGACACCGCGGACGGCGCCGCGTGCGTGCCGTGGCTGCAGAAAATGTGTACTCGCGCGTATAATAACGGCGTGAGGCAAGTCACTGGAATATGGCAGGAATTCGCATGAACGTCGCGTCCGAACGTTATTGTGGTCCCGGGCGACCGAAAGATCTGGAAAAGCGCGCCGCGATTCTGGAAGCAGCCAAGCGCCTGTTTCCGCAGCATGGCTTCGAAGGCACCAGCATGGATGCGGTTGCGGCCGAAGCCGGCGTATCCAAGCTCACGGTGTACAGCCACTTCGGTGGCAAGGAGTCGCTGTTCGTCGAAACCATCCGTTGCAAGTGCGATGGTTTGCTGCCACGCACCTTGTTCCAGGTGGACGTGAATGCACCGGTGCGCAGCCAGTTGCTGGGCGTGGCGCGCGCGTTCTTCGGCCTGATGATGAGCGAAGGCGCGTTGGGCATGCACCGCACGCTGGTGGCGAGCTCGCAACAGTCGCCGAAGCTCGCCAAACTGTTCTGGGAGGCAGGCCCGATGCAGGTGCAGGCCGCGCTGGCCGAGATGCTGCAGAAGGAAGTCGCCGCACACCAGCTGGACGTCGCCGACACCCGCCGCGCCGCCAGCCAGTTCTTCGCGCTGCTGAAGGGCGAGCACCACGCACGCATGCTGTTCGGTTGCGGCCAGCCGAGCGCCGAGGAAGCCGAGGCCCATCTGGAAGCCACCGTGGACATGTTTCTCAGGGCGTACGCGCCACGTTGAAACGTGGTTCAATGACACATTGAAGCGGGGGTGCCGCAGGCGAAGGATCGCATCGGCTGAGACATACCCTTGGAACCTGATCCGGTTCGCACCGGTGTAGGGAGCTTCGCCGCACGACCGGTCGCTTGTTCGTGCGCCAGGCGCCACCCGTTTTGACGCGCGAATCCCTTCGCAACCGCCCGCACGCCCATGTGCGGACTTTTCGCGAAGCGGCTTTCGCCGACCTCCATCGAAACCGGAACGACGCCGATGAATGCCCAACCCTCCGAACTGCTCCGCCAGGCTCAGACCCTTTCCGAAACCGTCATCGCGCCGATCCGCGGCTCGCGCAAGGTTTACATGCGCGGCAGCCGCGATGACCTGCGCGTACCGATGCGCGAAATCGTCTTGACGGATACGCCGGCGATGTTCGGCAGCGAAGCCAACGCGCCGTTCACGGTGTACGACACATCCGGTCCTTATACCGACACCGCGTTCACGGCGGACCTCGTGGCCGGGCTGCCGAAACTGCGCGCGGCATGGATCGCCGAACGCGGCGACACCGAGGAATTGCCGAATCGCACGTCGGAATTCGGTCGTCGTCACGCGGAAGCGGTATTGCTGGCCGACGTGCGTTTTCCGAACCTGCCGAAACCGCGCCGCGCGAAAGCGGGCGCCAACGTCACGCAGATGCATTACGCGCGGCAAGGGATCGTGACGCCCGAAATGGAATTCATCGCGATCCGCGAGAACCAGAAGCTCGATGCACTGCGCGGCAGCGCGTTGCTGGAACAACATCCGGGCCAGTCCTTCGGCGCCGTGATTCCGCGCGGGATCACGCCCGAGTTCGTGCGCGACGAAGTGGCGCGCGGGCGCGCGATCATCCCCTGCAACATCAATCATCCCGAAAGCGAGCCGATGATCATCGGCCGCAACTTCCTCACCAAGATCAACGCCAACATCGGCACCTCGGCGGTGACTTCGTCGATCGCGGAAGAAGTCGAAAAAATGGTGTGGTCGATCCGTTGGGGCGGCGACACCGTGATGGATCTTTCCACCGGCAAGTACATTCACGAAACGCGCGAGTGGATCATGCGCAATTCGCCGGTGCCGATCGGCACCGTGCCGATCTATCAGGCGCTGGAGAAGGTCGATGGCGAGCCTGACAAGCTGACCTGGGAAGTGTTCCGCGACACGCTGATCGAGCAGGCCGAGCAGGGCGTGGATTATTTCACCATCCATGCCGGCGTGCGGTTGGCCTATGTGCCGCTGACCGCGACGCGGACCACCGGCATCGTCTCGCGCGGCGGCTCGATCATGGCGCGCTGGTGCCTCGCGCACCACAAGGAGAGCTTCCTCTACGAGCGCTTCGACGAGATCTGCGACATCATGCGGGCCTACGACGTCTCGTTCTCGCTCGGCGACGGGCTGCGCCCCGGCTCGATCGCGGACGCCAACGACCGCGCCCAGTTCGCCGAGCTGGAGACGCTGGGCGAATTGACCAAGATCGCCTGGGAGAAGGGCTGCCAGGTGATGATCGAGGGCCCCGGCCACGTGCCGATGCACAAGATCAAGGTCAACATGGAGAAGCAGCTGAAAGAGTGCCACGAGGCGCCCTTCTACACGCTCGGGCCGCTGACGACCGACATCGCGCCCGGCTACGACCACATCACCTCCGGCATCGGCGCGGCGATGATCGGCTGGTTCGGCTGCGCGATGCTCTGCTACGTGACGCCGAAGGAGCATCTCGGCCTGCCCAACCGCGACGACGTCAAGGTCGGCGTCGTTACCTACAAGATCGCGGCGCATGCCGCCGATCTCGGCAAGGGCCATCCGGCTGCGCAACTGCGCGACGACGCGCTGTCGCGCGCCCGCTTCGACTTCCGCTGGGAGGACCAGTTCAACCTCGGCCTCGACCCCGAGACCGCGCGCAGCTTCCACGACGAGACGCTGCCCAAGGAAGCCCACAAGGTAGCCCACTTCTGCTCGATGTGCGGCCCGAAGTTCTGCTCGATGAAGATCACCCAGGACGTCCGCGACTACGCCGCGACGCTGAACGATCCCGCTTCGGTCGGCGCGTCGATCTCCGGCATCATTGAGGACGGCATGGCGCAGATGAGCGCCAAGTTCAAGGAGATGGGCAGCAATGTGTATCTCGATGCCGAGAAGGTGAAGGAGAGCAATCGGGTGCTGTGAGGCGAAAGCCGCTATTCATCACCATCGTCACGCCCGGACGAAAGCGCGAAGCGCGTCTTCACCCCATCATCCGGCATTGATCGAACGAGAGAGGCCGGGCGAAAGCCCGGCCTCTCCCTTTTGCCGAGGCGGCCGAACTACAGATTCTTGTCCCGCTCGATCTTCGTGATCGTCTTCTTGCCGTTGGCGTCATTGAAGTCGAATTTGACTTTGTCGCCGGCGTGCACGCTATCCAGCAAATTCGCCGCCACAGCAAACTGCTGTTCCGTCGCCCCGCCGCCACTCGCGCCGACCGTGCCGCTCGGCGTCTGCCTGATCACGATGAAGTTGTCGATCCGATTGATCATGCTGATCATCCCGGTCGAAGATTGCTGCGCCAGTGTGATCGAAGGGGCAGCCACAAGCATCGCGCCCGCCAACACTATCCTTGCCAGTTTCATCGGAGCCTCCGAGTTCAGAGCATCCGCGATAAGCCGGGAACAAGCGGCTTTGTTCCGCCGCGCGAGGTTCCGTGCAATTCCGTATTCGAATGTCAAACAGCGTTTTCGTCGTCCCAGCCTCCGAGCCGGGACCCATAGTCCCTGGCGCTAGCCAGTTCAGGCAACATCAGCCACGCCGCATCAGACGAGACGACACGGCGTATGGATCCCGGCTCGGAGGCCGGGACGACGAGATGTGCGCTCTCGTTCTCGCGACACGACGTGTCCGGGTTTTGCAAGAAAGCTCCGCCCTAAAAGCAAAGAGGCGCGGGCCACCTCAAGAGAGGGGCGACGCGACCTCTAAGAAGAGGCGCGGGGAATGCCGGGTGTCCGATGCACCCATGGTTTCGGGCAAAAAAATGCCCGGGGTCGTGCCACAGGTTCACCGGCCTCACACCGGCATTCCCTGCGCAATGGTTTTACGGCTTATAACGCGCTCTCCCTGGTGACCGGGCTTTCTTGCCACCATCGCCTGCGCAGCATGTCGGGCCCGTTAGGGCCGGCCGTCTACCGCAAACTTGACGCCAGCGTCGGGGCGTCAGGACCACACGACTTCGCCGTACGCGA
>JAGWZT010000048.1 GCA_018971925.1 Lysobacteraceae bacterium
TGCGGTGCACGCGCTTCGCGCAATGCACCGGCACTTTCGCGCAGGGCGGCGTCGCAGGCGTGCGCGAAATCGGCGAGTTGCGGACTGGGTTCGGGCTGGGCGTTGCTGCGCGCGGCTTCGAGCATCATGACTGCACGCACCACACGGTTGGCCTGCGCCACCAGCGCTTCGGCGCGTGGCAGGTTGGCGCGGCTCGCCGGTTCCGCGCGCAAGCGATCCAGCGATGCCTGGGCGCTGCTGCGCGCCGCGCGCGCTTCGATGCGGGTTGCGTGGCGCGCTTGCGCGTCGCCGTGCAATGTCGCGTCGAGATACGCGGCGTAGGCGTCCAGCAGGTCCGCCAGGGTCGCCCGCTCGCGGCCCCGTTCCCAGGTCGGCCACGCAAAATAAGCCAGCAGTGCTAGCGTGCTGCCGAGCAGCGTGTCCACCGCGCGCGCTTGCACCGAAGCCGCCGCCGGTATGCCATAAAACGACAGCAGGATCACCACGGTGCCGGTGAGGCACACGACCGCGATGCCGTAATGCACGGTCGCCAGCTCGCGGAAGGCGAAGCACAGCACCGCCATCAGCGAGAGCGCGATCCAGAAGTTGCCGACGCCGCCGATATGCAACACGGCGGTCGTCAGCAGCAGGCCGCCGAGCGTGCCCGCGACGCGCAGCAGTCCGTAGCGCCAGGTGGCGCCGAAATCCGGCTTCAGCACGATCGCGACGGTCATGGGCATCCAGTAGCCGCGCGACAACGGCAGCGCGTGCGACAGCGCCAGTGCGATCGCGACGCACACGCCGCAACGTATCGCGTGCCGGCATGCCGGTGACGACAAGCGCAGGTTTGCACGCAGCGTTGCAAAGGAGTTGCCCGCTTGCATCATCCGCGGCAGTCGAAACTCGGCGCGCTGCGCGCGGAGTTCGCCACGACTGCCCGCGGTGTCGGCGTTGCGGACAGCGGCGCGCAGCTGTCCGCCGAGCGCGGCAAGATGCGCGAGCGCGAGATTGGTTTCGGGTGGGGAGACAGCGGATTCGACGGGGATGGCTGCGCGCTCGAAGGCCGCGAGCGCGGTGTCCGCCTGTGGCGGTGCTGCTTGTTCCAGCGCGGCGGCGATCGTGTCGAGCACCTCCGCCGCGGCCGTGCGCGATGCCGCCATGGAATCCCGCTCGCCGGTCGCGCCGCAAAGAGCTTCCTGCTGGGCCAGGGCGAACACCTCCAGCCGGATGCGCTCGGCCAATTCGGCCAGCACGCGAAATGCTTCGACCGCGCGTCCGCGCGCACGGCCTTCGCCGAACAGCAGGACCTGGAGATCGTTGAGCGAGGGCGGCAGCGCGGCCGCGCCACCATGCGCGACCTCGGTGCGCGCGAAACCGGCGAGCGCGCGAAACGCCTGCGCCAGCGCGAACCGCTCTGGGCGATAGCGCTGCAGCGGCCACGCCGCGATCGCGAACAGGGTCTGCAACACGCCACCCGCGAAGATCAGCATGGCGGCGGCCCACGCCTCCCGCGCGGCATGCGGTTCGGCGCCCATGATCACCAGCAGGATCAGGCTGGTCAGGCCCACGCGGGTGGCGTGGGCATCGATGGCGACCATCATCGCAGCACCGAATCCCCACACCGCGGCAGCGGGGAAGAACGCCGCCGGCCATTGGCCGAGCACGGAACCGGCGAACGCCGCGATGCCCGCGACCAGCGCTGTCAAAAGCATGCGCCGCAGGCGCAAGCGGTAGGGGCCCGGCTGATCGGCGAACAGCGTGTTGAGCGCGCCGGCGGAAACGCCGAGCCCGGCAAGCAGATGGCCCGAGAGCGAGCCGATCGCAAGTGGCAGCACGATCGCCGCCGTGTTGCGCAAGGCCACGGTCGCCGGCACGTCGCGTTTGCCGGTGTGCAGCAGCGAATGCAGCAACGGGTGTTCGCGCAGGCTCGGGGCTGGGGTCATGCGCGAGGGAGGTCCATGGCGGTTACTGCGCTGCGGTATTGGCCATTCGTCGCAACTTCGTGAGGGTGGATGTCGGATTCAGGTGAATCAGATGGGTGGCGGCGGAGCGCGCCGCCCCGGCTTCGAATGCCGCGATCGCACGGCGCGTCCAGGTGTGCATCGGCATAGTGTAGAGGCGATCACACAACGCGGCCGCCGTTCCGGCCATTGCGTCTTGCAATGGGAGGCTTTCGCCGTTTAGGGTTGCAGGGCGGGTTGCGCCGCGCGTATCGGGGGGAGCGATGCATGATCAGGGTGGTGTTGGTCGATGACCATGAGTTGGTGCGCTCGGGTTTCTGCCTGATCCTTTCCGGGCAGCCCGACATCGAAGTGGTGGGCGAAGCCAGCAACGCGGAGGACGGATTGCGCCTGCTGCGCTCCGTCAGGCCCGATGTTGCGCTGGTGGATGTACACATGCCGGGCATGAGCGGGCTCGAGCTGACCGAGCGCGTGCAACGCGCGGGCCTGCGCACCCACATCGTGATCCTGACGGTGGTGCAGGATGCGCAGTTCCCGCGCCGGCTGTTGCAATCGGGTGCGCTCGGTTATTTGACCAAGGGATGTGCCGCCGAAGAATTGCTGCAGGCGGTGCGCACCGTCGCGGGTGGACATCGTTATCTCGATGCGGCCATCGCGCGCGAGATGGCACTGTCCGCGGTGGACGGCGAAGCATCGCCACTGGAATCGCTGTCATCGCGCGAACTCGAAGTCGCGTTGATGTTGGCGCGTGGTCTGGCGGTCAACGAGGTCGCCAACCGCCTGCACCTGAGTGCCAAGACCGTGTCCACTTACAAGCAGCGTCTGTTCGAGAAACTCGGCGTGCAGCACACCATCGCGCTGGCGCACCTGCTGACGGTGCACGGGTTGCTGGATCAGCCGTCGGTCGCTGCGGGCTGAAAGCCGGGGTGCCGCTGAACGTCCGCCGGCGCGCCAGGCCGGCGGACGCAAGCATCATTCGCCCGGTTTGTCTTGCGCTGCGGGTGCTTCCGGCGCGGGTGACGGTGCCTTGGGCAATACCTGCGGCGTCAGCATCGGCCTGATCGCGCCGGACAACGGACGCGGCGTGGGGATCGCCGGATGACGCGGCAGCGGTTGCGCGACGGGGCGCACCGCGGGTGGCGCGGCAAACAGCGACGGCGTCACGGGTTCCGGCTTGGGTACGGCCGGTGCAACCGGATGGACCGCCGGTATCGGGACGGCGCTTGACGGCAGCGGTGAAGGTGTTGCCGAAGCCACGCCCGGTGGCTGCGAGCCCGCGGGTGATGGCGTGGTCGAAGCGGGCTTCACGGACGCCGGCGCTTGCACCGGTGGCGTCGCGGGCGGGGGCGCGTTGCTGCTGGATGCGCTCGCCGCGACGGAGGGCGGCAGCGTTGGCGCAGGTGCCACGGGCTTCTGTTCCGGGACGGCGAACAGCGGCGGCGTGATGAACGCGTGCTCGTGCACGACCGGTGCAGGTGTGGCAGGAGCAGGCGCTGGAGCCCTGTCGGCAGACACGGAATCGATTGCATGTGGCGACTTGTCGCGGGCATTCGACGGCCGCGCCGCTTGCGGCGCGCCGTTGCGATCGGCATCTTCGTCATCGATGTCGCGCGGTGCGGTGGGGGTGGCGCCGTCCTGCGCGACCCCATTCGCGTGTTTGCGACGGCGGCCGCCGCGGCGGCCACGACGGCGCTTGCCGGCGCCCGCAGCATCCGCGGCAGCGGCCGGCGTCGGGGAGCCTTCGCCGCCGGTGACCACGTTCTCGACGGGCCCGGCGGTTTCGACGCCGGCGCCCGGTGCGGGCGCGGGTTTCGTGACGGCCGGGCGCTGCTGCGCGTCCTGCTGTGGCGCGTTCGCGGATTCGCCGCGTGTGGGCTTCGCGTCCTGTTCACGGGATTCCGTGGCCGGCTTCGATGCCGCCGGCGCCGTGGGTTTCTGCGCCGGACGCGCCTGCCGCTGCGCATCATCGTTGCGCGACTTGTTCTGCTTGGGCTGCGCACCTTTCGATTGCTGCTGGCCCTGCTGGCGACCGCGACGCAATTCTCCATCTCGATCGCGATCGTGGCCGTTGCGGCGCGCCCCGCTGCGCGAAGCGTCCGGACGGCGGTCGGACGTACGGTCGCGACGTTGCGCGTGGCCGGATTGCGGCGTGCGCTGCGGCTGCGTGAGTTCCGCAAGCGTTGGCTCGGGCGCGGGGGTTGCGCGGAACCAACCGAACAGGCGACCGAGCAAACCGCCGGAAGCGGCAGCCGGTGCACTGGAAGCCGGGGAAGCGACGGGCGCGTGAACCGTTTCCACTTCCTCGCGTTGCGGCATCGGTGTCGCGCGTTGGATGCCACTGACCGCCGGCTCCTCGCCGTGCACGACCACGCCCATGCGTGGCTGCGGCGTGGCGGCCACTTCGGTCAGGCGCTCGTAGCTCGGCTTGGCGTGCTCGCCCATCTCGCTTTCGCGGATGCGGGTGATTTCGAGGTGCGGGGTTTCCAGGTTTTCGTCGGCGACCACCACCACGTGCACCTTGTGGCGCAGTTCGATCTCGACCACGCTGGAGCGTTTTTCGTTGAGCAGGAAATTGGCGACGCGCGCGGGCGCCTGCACCAGCACCTGCCCGGTGTTTTCCTTCATCGCATGTTCTTCGATCAGGCGCAGCGCCGACAGGGACAGGGACTCGACGCCGCGGATGCGGCCGTGGCCGTCGCAGCGCGGGCACACGATCTGCGTCGATTCTTCCAGGCTCGGGCGCAAGCGCTGGCGCGACAATTCCATCAAGCCGAAACGCGAGATGCGGCCGATCTGCACACGCGCGCGGTCGAGCTTCAGCGCGTCGCGCAGTTTGTCCTCGACTTCGCGCTGGTGGCGCGAGCTTTCCATGTCGATGAAGTCGATCACGACCAACCCGCCCAAGTCGCGGATGCGCAACTGGCGCGCGACTTCGACCGCGGCTTCGCAATTGGTGCGGAAGGCGGTGTCTTCGATGTCGCTGCCCTTGGTGGCGCGCGAGGAGTTGATGTCGATCGAGGTCAGCGCCTCGGTCGGGTCGATCACGATCGAGCCACCCGACGGCAGCCGCACGTTGCGGTCGTAGGCGCTTTCGATCTGGGTTTCGATCTGGAAGCGGGTGAACAGCGGAACGGTGTCGTCGTACAGCTTCAGCTTGCGCAGGCTGTTCGGCATCACCTGCTGCATGAACTGTTTGGCGTCTTCGTACAGCGATGGCTCGTCGATCAGGATTTCGCCGATGTCGGCGCGCAGATAGTCGCGCAGCGCGCGGATGAAGAGTTTGGATTCCTGGTAGATCAGGAACGGCGCGGATTTCGCGGCGGCGGCCTCGGAGATGGCCTTCCACAGTTGCAGCAGGTAGTCGAGATCCCACTGCAGTTCCTCGGCGTCGCGGCCGACCCCCGCGGTGCGCACGATCAGGCCCATCTCATCCGGCACCGTGACGTGCGCCAAGGCTTCCTTCAGCGCCTGCCGGTCTTCGCCCTCGATCCGGCGCGACACGCCGCCCGCGTTCGGGCTGTTCGGCATCAGCACCATGTAGCGGCCGGCCAGCGAGATGTAAGTGGTGAGCGCGGCGCCCTTGTTGCCACGTTCCTCCTTCTCGACCTGGACGATGAGTTGCTGGCCTTCTTTCAGCAACTCGCGGATGCCGGCCTTGTTGTGGTCGGCACCGGGCGTGAAGTACTCGCGGGCGATTTCCTTCAGCGGAAGGAAACCGTGGCGCTCGGCGCCGTAATCGACGAAGCAGGCTTCGAGGGAGGGTTCGACCCGGGTGATGCGGGCCTTGTAGATGTTCGACTTCTTCTGTTCGCGCGAGGGGATTTCGAGGTCGAGGTCGTACAGGGCCTGGCCATCGACGATGGCCACACGCAACTCCTCACGCTGAGTCGCGTTGATCAACATGCGTTTCATTGTGGATTCCTTGAAGTCGCCGGCGCGGTGCGCGTCGTCGGCGGCGCCTTGACGGGGCGGCCGGCCGGGTGACGTGCCGCGCCTGGCGGCAGTCGCCGGGTCCGATGTGCGGCCCCGGCTAATGATGAATGGGATTGTTCGCGTCCCGAGTCCCCGCACCGTCATGCGACGGTGGGCAAACGTCGACCCGAACGTTACGATGGCGAGGTACCGGCTGCTCCCGGTCAGGAATGGCAGGCGGAAGCCTTGTCTGCGCGGCGAACGAGTACAGGGTCGCCCGTGAGGGGCCAGAGCCTGCTTGGCGCGGGGGCAATCCTATCATCGCAAAGGATTTTTTCCAATGGGGACGGCAACTTCGGTCCAGGACTTCAGTTCCGTACGAACCGTGGCGGTTGGCCCCGAGCGCGACGGCCAGCGCATCGACAACTGCCTGGCGACGCTCCTGAAGGGGGTGCCAAAGACCCATATTTACCGCCTGCTGCGGACCGGTCAGGTTCGGGTGAATGGCAAACGTGCCAAGCCGGACACCCGATTGGCAGCGGGCGACCAGTTGCGGATTCCGCCGGTGCGGGTGGCCGAGCGTCCGGAATCCGGTGCGCCGCCCGCGGCAATGCTGGACGAGATTCGCCAAGCCGTGATTTTCGAGGACAAGGATTTCCTGGTCATCGACAAGCCGGCCGGGATCGCCAGTCATGGCGGCAGCGGCGTTACGTTCGGTGCGATCGAACTGCTGCGCGCGGCGCGGCCCAGGGACCACCTTGAACTGGCGCATCGGCTGGATCGCGATACTTCGGGCGTGCTGGTGTTTGCGCGTTCGCGGCGCGGCCTGACCGGCGTGCAGGATTTGATCCGTTCGGGCGAGACGAAAAAACAATATCTGTGCCTGATGACCGGCAAACTTCGGCGCGCGAAGTTCGACGTGAACGCGCCGTTGCGGAAGTCGGTGCTGTCGGGCGGTGAGCGGATGGTGCGGGTGGACGATGACGGCAAGCCGGCGTTGACATTTTTCCGCGAAATCGAGCATTACCCGGATTGCAGCCTGGTCGAGGCCACGCTCGCGACCGGTCGCACCCACCAGATCCGCGTACACGCCGCGCATGCGGGCTATCCGCTGGCGGGCGATCCCAAGTACGGCGAGCGCGAGGCCAACAAGCGCTTCGCCAAGCTCGGTCTGAAACACATGTTCCTGCACGCCGCGCGCTTCGAGTTCGAACTGGGCGAGCGCGCCTACAGTTTTTCCGCGCCGTTGCCGGATGACCTGCGCGCGGTGCTGGACAGGTTGGCGTCCCCCTCCGCCCAGCAAAGGGGGTGATCATCGCGCTGCTAGAATTTCACGTTTTCCCGTTACCCGGAACCTTGCATGAAAATCACCATCTTCGGCACCGGCTACGTCGGCCTCGTGACCGGCACCTGTCTCGCCGAGATGGGCAACCACGTCCTGTGCATGGACGTGGATGCGAACAAGATCGCGCGGCTTGAACGGGGCGAGATCCCGATTTTCGAGCCCGGGCTGGAACCGCTGGTGCAGCGCAATCACGCGACCGGCCGGTTGGCATTCACCACCGATGCCGTCGCGGCGGTGGCGCACGGCGACGCGATTTTCATCGCGGTGGGCACGCCGCCCGACGAGGACGGCAGCGCCGACCTCAAGTACGTGCTGGCGGTGGCGCGCAGCATCGGCGAGCACCTCGATCGTTACGCCGTGGTGGTCGACAAATCCACGGTGCCGGTAGGCACGGCGGATCGGGTGCGCGCCGAGATCGCCTCGGCGATGAAAAAGCGTGGCGCGGACATCGCGTTCGATGTCGTCTCGAACCCCGAGTTCCTGAAGGAAGGTGACGCGGTCAACGATTGCATGAAGCCCGATCGCATCATCGTGGGTGCCTCGTCGCCACGCGCGATCAATCTCCTGAAAAACCTCTATGCACCGTTCAACCGCAACCACGAGCGCATCGTGGTCATGGACGAACGTTCGGCGGAGCTGACCAAGTACGCGGCCAACGCGATGCTGGCGACCAAGATCAGCTTCATGAACGAAATTGCCAACATTGCTGAACGCGTGGGCGCCGACGTCGAAATGGTGCGCCATGGCATCGGCGCCGATCCGCGCATCGGCTACCACTTCATTTATCCCGGCACCGGCTACGGCGGTTCGTGCTTTCCCAAGGACGTGCAGGCGCTGGAGCACACCGCGCAGGTGACCGGCTACGCCGCGCGCCTTCTGGGTGCGGTGGAAGCGGTGAACCGGGACCAGAAGCGCAAGGTGTTCGATCTGCTCACGCGGCATTTCAAAGGCAACCTGCGCGGGCGCACCATCGCGCTGTGGGGGTTGGCTTTCAAGCCGAACACCGATGACATGCGCGAAGCGCCCAGCCGCGTGCTGATGGAAGCCTTGTGGCAGGCCGGCGCCAAGGTACGTGCGCATGACCCGCAGGCGCGCGGCGAGACCGCGCGCATCTACGGCCAGCGCGATGATCTGGTGTTGTGCGACGACCCTTGGACGGCACTGGACGGCGCGGACGCGCTGGCGGTGGTTACCGAATGGAAGACGTTCCGCAGCCCCGATTTCGCGCGCATCAAGGCCGCGCTGAAATCACCGGTGATTTTCGATGGCCGCAACCTGTACGATCCCGCCATGGTCGAAGCCGCGGGCCTCGCGTATTACGGAATCGGGCGCGGCCGCAGCGCAGTGAAACCGGAGCAACCGACATGATGCCGACACCCCCTGACGAGCGCCTCGACGACATGGAACTGCGGCTGACTTTCCTGGACGACGCCGTTTCATCGCTGGGCGACAGCGAGGCGATGCAGTCGCAGCGCCTGCTGCAACTCGAGAACGCGTTGGCGGAATTGCGCCGGGAACTCGCGTCGTTGCGCACGAGTCTTTCCGATGATGTGCAGGATGAACCACCACCGCATTATTAGTGCGAACATCCATGATGGCTGCACGACAAGCATCAAAGTAGCATGCGCGATTTTCCTTGTTGCGGACATCACCTCGGCCATCCATGGCCTGACTTTGGAGAAAGCAGCGCGATCTCCCCCGATCGCTGCGTCTCCGGATGTTGGCAGTAATAGTAGGTTGGGCTGAGCAACGCGAAGCCCAACATCCCGGTTCACCTGAACGTTGTCTCATTATCCGTTTCGTCATGAGTGAATCCCTGCGCGACCAGTTGCTGAAGGCCGGCTTCAGGCCATCGCCGCAACTCAAGCTGCACAAGCACGCACCATCCAAACCGGAAACGCGCAAGCCGCGCGCGCCCGCCGAGCCCGATCTCGCACAGGCGTTCGCGATGCGCGCGAAGGCCGATCGTGTCGAACGCGAGGCCGTCGAGCGCGAGGCGCGCGAAAAGGCCGCGGCGCGCAAGGAACGCAAGCGCGCGATGCAGGCGTTGCTGGAAGGCAAGGCGTTGAACAAGGCCGATGCCGACCAGCCGCGCAATTTCGAGTTTGCCGGCAAAATCCGCCGCGTCTATGTCACGGCCGGGCAATTGCGGCAAATCAATCGGGGCGAACTCGGCGTGGTAATGCACGGGGGGCGCGCGCTGGTGATTGCGCGCGACGTGGCGCTGCAGGCGCAGGCGATAGCGCCGGAAGTCGTGGCCTTGCTGGTGGATCCTTCCGCGCCCGTGGCCGACGATGGCGTTCCTGATGACCTGATGTGGTAACGGGCGCGCGCCCTTGATTTACATCGCCCTGAGCGTCGTATGCAGTGTGGTGGTTTCGGTGCTGTTGAAGGTCGCGCCGCGCCACGACGTCGATGTGCGCCAGGCGATCGCCGGCAATTATCTGGTGGCGACGCTGCTCACCGCCGCGCTGCTGGATCCGCATCCGTCGTTGCTGGAACTGCCGGTGGCGCATCCCGCGTGGCGGGTGTTGGCCGCGCTCGGCGTGCTGTTGCCCACGATGTTCGTGGTGTTGGCGTATTCGGTGCGGCGGGTCGGCGTGGTCGTGACCGACGCCGCACAGAGGCTGTCGTTGCTGTTGCCGTTGCTGGCCGC
>JAGWZT010000049.1 GCA_018971925.1 Lysobacteraceae bacterium
CCGCTGTCGATCGCGCAGTTGGCGATTTCGCTGTACGCGGCCGACAAGGGTTACCTCGACGACCTGCCGGTGCCGCAAATCCTGCCGTTCGAGCATGCGTTGCACCAGTTCATGCAGGCCAACCACGGCGACCTGATGCAGAAGATCGTCGATACCGGTGACTGGAACGCCGACATCGAAGGCACCTTCAAGTCGGCACTGGACGAGTTCAAGAAGACGGGTAGTTGGTGACCCATGTGTAGGAGCGACGGCAGTCGCGACACGTCGGGCCTTCCGGCCCTCCTACAACGGCAGGATGAAACATGGCAGGCGCAAGAGAAATCCGCACCAAGATCAAGAGCGTCGCGAACACCCGCAAGGTGACCAGCGCGCTGCAGATGGTGTCCGCGTCCAAGATCCGCAAGGCGCAGGATCTGATGCACACCTCGCGGCCCTATGCGCTGCACATGCGCAACGTGGTCGCGCACATCGCGCAGGCGTCGCCGGATTACCAGCACCCCGCGTTGCGCGAACGCGAAGTCAAGCGCGTGTGCTACCTCGTTGTTTCGACCGACCGTGGTCTGTGCGGCGGCTTGAATGCCAACCTGTTCCGCAAGGTGTTGGCCGACATCCAGACCTGGCAGCAGAAGGGCGTCGGCGTGGAGATCATCGCGATCGGCCAGAAAGCCGCGCAGTTCTTCCGCCGCATCAAGGTGGATCTGGTTGGCACGCTCACCCACCTCGGTGATCACCCGCGCCTGGAAAAACTGATCGGCGTGATGAAGATCGCCGACGACGGCTTCATGCAGGGCAAGATCGACCGCGTCTACCTTTGCTACAACCAGTTCGTCAACACCATGACCCAGCGCGCGACCGTGGACGTGCTGCTGCCGTTGCCGGCCGTGGCCGAGGAAATCAAGACGGGCGAAGGCGACGAACTGCATCCCGCTTCCGGCGACGCGAAGGTGGAACGCGCGACCAGTTGGGATTACCTGTACGAACCGGATGCGGAAACCGTGATCCGGCACGTGCTGAACCGTTATTTCGAGGCGATGGTGTACCACGCGACGCTGGAGAATCTGGCCAGCGAGCACGCGGCACGGATGGTGGCGATGAAGGCCGCGTCCGACAACGCGACCAAGGCCATCGACACGCTGACGCTGGTGTACAACAAGGCGCGCCAGGCCGCCATCACGCAGGAAATTTCCGAGATCGTCGGCGGCGCTGCGGCGGTGGGTGGATAGAGCAGCTGTTGCAGGAGCGACGGCAGTCGCGACCGGTTCCGCGAAGATGTTGCATCTTCGCAAATCCGATCGGGTCTTCCGACCCTCCTACCGGACATTTTTACGAGGAATACTCAATGAGCCAGGGCAAGATCGTTCAAATCATCGGCGCGGTGGTCGACGTCGAGTTTCCGCGCGACGCGGTGCCGAGGGTCTATGACGCGCTCAAGGTGCAAGGCACCGACGTGACGCTGGAAGTCCAGCAGCAGCTGGGCGACGGCGTGGTGCGCACGATTGCGCTGGGCTCGACCGACGGGTTGAAGCGCAACCTCGAGGTCACCAACACCGGCGCGTACATCCAGGTGCCGGTCGGCAAGGCCACGCTGGGCCGCATCATGAACGTACTGGGCGAGCCGATCGACGAACGCGGTCCGGTGAACGCCGAGCAACAGTGGGAAATCCATCGCGCCGCCCCGTCCTACGAGGACCAGGCCGCGGCCAACGAGCTGCTGGAAACGGGCATCAAGGTGATCGACCTGATGTGCCCGTTCGCCAAGGGCGGCAAGGTCGGCCTGTTCGGCGGCGCCGGCGTCGGCAAGACCGTGACCATGCTGGAGCTGATCAACAACATCGCGACCCAGCACTCGGGCCTGTCGGTGTTCGCGGGTGTCGGCGAACGCACCCGCGAAGGCAACGACTTCTATCACGAGATGATCGAGGCCGGCGTGGTCAAACCGGACGACTTCCCGCAGTCGAAGGTCGCGATGGTGTACGGCCAGATGAACGAGCCGCCGGGCAACCGCCTGCGCGTCGCGCTGACCGGCCTGACCATGGCCGAATATTTCCGTGACGAAAAAGACGCGTCGGGCAAGGGCCGCGACGTGCTGCTGTTCATCGACAACATCTACCGCTACACGCTGGCGGGTACCGAGGTGTCGGCGCTGCTCGGTCGCATGCCGTCGGCGGTGGGCTACCAGCCGACGCTCGCGGACGAAATGGGCCGCCTGCAGGAACGCATCACGTCCACCAAGACCGGTTCGATCACGTCCATCCAGGCCGTGTACGTGCCGGCCGACGATTACACCGATCCGTCGCCCGCGACCACCTTCGCGCATCTGGATTCAACCGTCGCGTTGTCGCGCGACATCGCCTCGCTCGGCATCTACCCCGCGGTCGATCCGCTTGCGTCCACCTCGCGCCAGCTCGATCCGTTGGTGATTGGCCAGGAACACTACGACGTCGCGCGCAAGGTGCAGGGCACGCTGCAGCGCTACAAGGAATTGAAGGACATCATCGCGATCCTCGGCATGGACGAGTTGTCGGAAGCCGACAAGCAGGCCGTGTACCGCGCCCGCAAGTGCGAGCGTTTCTTCTCGCAGCCGTTCCACGTCGCCGAAGTGTTCACCGGCTCGCCGGGCAAGTACGTGCCGCTCAAGGAAACCATCCGCGCGTTCAAGATGATCGTCGAAGGCGAAGTCGACCACCTGCCCGAGCAGGCGTTCTACATGGTCGGCGGCATCGAGGACGCGATCAAGAAGGGCGAAGCGATGAACGCCAAGGACGCCGAGCAGAAGGCGGCGTAAATGTCGTCGTCATTCCGGGGCGGCCCGCAGAGCTTGCCCCGGACTTGATCCGGGTTCCATCGCCGATAAAACCGGCGATGGCCCCGGAATGACGAAATGTTTTTGACGAGACGCAGCGGGTATCTCGTCCGAGCCAACGAAGCGAGCGAAACACATGGCCACCATCCGTTGCGACATCGTCAGCGCCGAAGCCAACATCTTCCACGGCGAAGCGGCGCTGGTCATCGCCAGCGGCGAAGCCGGCGAGCTCGGCATCGCGCCGCGCCACGAGCCGCTGTTGACGCGCCTCAAGCCGGGCCAGGTCGAGGTGATTGGCGAGGACGGCAAGCGCCAGTCGTACTACGTTTCCGGCGGCATCCTCGAAGTGCAGCCGAACGTCGTCACGGTACTCGCCGACACCGCGCTGCGCGCCGACGAGATCGACGAAGCGGCTGTCAAGCGCGCCAAGGAAGAGGCCGAGCGCATGCTGGAAAACCGCGGCGACGCCAAGACGGTCAAACAGGCGCAGGAGCAACTCACCCAGGCCCTGGCGCAGTTGTCCGCGCTGGAACGCCTGCGCAAGAACCTGCAGCACTGACGCGCGCGCATTGTCGTCATTCCGGCGCAGGCCGGGATCCACACTCATCGTCATTCCGGGGCCGTTCGCGGCTTCATCGCGGACGGAACCCGGAATCCGGTTCTTGCCGTCGGGCTACGGCTTTTCGTGCACCACCAGCACCCACGCGCTGCGGCAGCCGGACAGCAGCAACAGGGAGGTACCCGAGAGCAGCAACGAGCCCGTGAGCCCCGAGCCGATCGCGCCGCGCAGCAACTCCGCGCCCGCGGCGCCCAGGAATGCATGCCCGAGCAGCGAGAGAAAGAAGCGTTGCGCGATGCGCAAACGCCGCAGGTGCTCGCGCAGCCTGAACAGGTCGCGCAGGATGCGCCCGATGCCCAGCGCGACCATGATTAACAGTCCTTCGCCCATGTCCAGCGCCGAGAAATGCGGCACCAGCATCAGCATCGAGACGATCAACAACAGCAGGAAATCCGAAAAAGTCTGACGAGCCAGCGCGCCCATCAGCGGATCACCGCCTCTCAGGAGTGTTTTTGCGTTGAAGGTCAGCGCCACGAAGACCAGGCCGACCAGCGCGCCGCTGACCTGCGCCAGCGCGCTGAAGAAATTGGCCCAGTCATGGGCCATCTGGCCGAAATTTTCCATCGCGACCCCCATTGTCCTCGCGCAAGTGTCGGTGAAGGGCGGCGAGAACGTCAACGTCGCGATGGTGCGCGATCTCGCGCACGTGGTCACGCGCGAGAAAGCCGAGCTTGGCCTGTTCGTGACGCTGGCCGAGCCCAGCAAGCCGATGGAAACCGAAGCGGTGAAGGAGGGTTTCTACACCTCGCCCGCGACCGGCGCAGAGTTCCCGCGCATCCAGATCCTCACGATCAAGGGGCTGCTGGACGGTTCGGAACGCGCGCGCTATCCCGACCTCGCGCAGGGTGGCCACACCTTCAAGAAGGCGCGGCGCGAACAGGGCAAGGCGGATCAGGCGGGATTGTTCGAATAGTCCGATTGGCGGCAGTCATCCCTCTCCCTCCGGGAGAGGGTGCCCCGTCAGGGGCGGGTGAGGGTCCGGTTTCGCGCGATGCAGCGATACGCGTGTTCGTACCCTCACCCCGGCGCTCGCGCTCGGCCTGCGGCCGCCTCTCCCACGGGGAGAGGGGAGCAATTTCCGCACTTGCCGGCGGGCGCGCGTTGCGCCAATGTTGCGCGGTCCACTGGAGACCGCACCATGGCCGACCCGCTGCACGTGATCGTCCTCGCCGCCGGTGAGGGCAAACGCATGAAGTCGATGCTGCCCAAGGTGTTGTTGCCGCTGGCAGGGGAGCCCTTGCTGGCCCACGTGCTGGACACCGCGCGTGCGTTGCGCCCTGCGGGGTTGCACGTGGTGTACGGCCATCGCGGCGAACAGGTGCGCACGGCTTTCGCGCGCGACACCGACATCCATTGGGTGCATCAATCCGAACAGCGCGGGACCGGCCATGCGGTGCGGCTCGCCTTGCATGACATTGGCGACCCCACCCGAATCCTCGTGCTGTACGGCGACGTGCCGCTGCTGCGGTCGGAAACATTGTCCGAACTGATCGCGACACACGCCGAACTCGCCGTGCTCGCGGCGGAGCTGGAAAACCCCGCCGGTTACGGCCGGGTGCTGCGTGACGGGCTGGGCCGGGTGCGTGCGATCGTCGAGGAAAAGGACGCGGATGATGTCCAGCGCGGCGTGCGCATCGTGAACACCGGCGTCGTATTCGCGGAATCGCGGCCGCTGCGGCGCTGGGTCGACCAGCTTTCGGCGGACAACCAGCAGGGCGAGTTGTACCTGACCGATGTATTCGAATTCGCGGCGGCCGAAGGCGCTCCCGCGGACGTGGTGCTGACCGACAGACCCGTCGAGGCATTCGGTGCCAACGACGCCGCGCAACTGGCGGAGCTTTCGGCGTTCCTGCGCCGTCGCGACGCGGAACGGGTGTTGGAGGAAGGCGTGCGGCTCGCGGACCCGGCGCGCTTCGATCTGCGCGGCCATTTCAGCCACGGACGCGACGTCGAGATCGACGCGGACGTGATCCTGGAGGGTGGCGTCACCCTCGGGGACGGCGTGAAGATCGGTCCGTTCTGCCGCCTGCGCGACGTCAATCTCGCGGCGGGAACCGAAGTGTTCGCACACTGCGACCTGGAAGGCGTCACCACTTACGGCGCGTGCAGGATCGGGCCGTTCGCGCGGCTGCGTCCCGGCACCGAACTCGCGGCCGGCGTGCACGTCGGCAACTTCGTCGAAACCAAGAAGGCCAAACTCGGCGAAGGCAGCAAGGCCAACCACCTTACTTACCTGGGTGATGCCAGGATCGGTGCACACGTGAACGTCGGCGCCGGCACCATTACCTGCAACTACGACGGTGTGAACAAGCACGTCACCGAGATCGGCGATGGTGCCTTCATCGGTTCCAACACTTCGCTGGTCGCGCCGGTGAAGGTCGGCGAGAACGCCACGATCGGCGCGGGATCGACCATCACCGCCCCCGCGCCGGCCGAACACCTCACCCTCTCGCGTGGCAAGCAAACCACCATCAAGGGTTGGCAGCGGCCGAAGAAATCAAAGTAGCAAAGCGCTGCCGGGCGCGACGGGTCATGCGGCGTTTTCGAAGCACCAGCCGTCGATCTCTACCAACAGTTCGGTGCGGCAGATGTCGCCCTGCAGGAGGATGCGTGGCACCGATGCATCGAGATGCCGCGCGAGCGCGGCGCGGACGGTTGCGGCGTCTTCCGGGTGACGCACGTAGACCTTCAGGGGCGAAAGCGTGTCGAACGCCGGCAGCGCGGCGCGTTCCAGCAAGGCCCGCAGGTTGGCCACGGCCTCATCGAGCTGGGCCGTGACGTCTTCCACGTGATGGGAAGCGTGGCCGATCACCGCGGCGGTGCCTGAGATCGCAAGGCCACCCTGCGGCAACAACATCGCGCGCGCAAAGCTCGGTGCGGTCGGACCGTACTGGCGCGGGTATTCCCAGGCACTGACCTGGCGCGGATTTTCCAGTGCATGGCCGTCGGCTGACGCCGACAGCGCGTACACCTGCAGTCGGCGCGGCGTCCCGCGGTGTCCGATCGCGGTCGCGGCGGGAAAACGCACCAGGCCATGCGCGGCCATGCTGCGTGCACGCGCGCTGCAGAACCGGCGGTAGCGTTCCGCGTCGCCCTCGCCCGAATTGATGGTGTCGAGATAATTCCAGACCCGCAGCAGGTGCCGCTCCGGGCTGGCGTCGAGGTGTGCGAGCAACCGGTCATACACGTGTTCGCACGCGGCCTCGATTCCGCCGGCCGATTCGTCGGCCTCGATCGCCATGAACTGCCAGCCGGCCCCGCGCGACCAGCGAAGATCGTCTTCCCGGCCGTGGCTCACCTCCCCTGCAACCGACCAGCACTCGAGCGTTGCCGGTGCGGCCAGGGCGGTTTGCAGGACGTGCAGATGACGCGGATCGGTTGCGTGTGGTGTCGCGGGAGAGAAACTGAACACGGCCAGCGCACCGGGCTTATCGAGCAGGGTTTGTACCGGTGCATCGTGGTATGCCACGCGGAACGGCCCAGGGGTGACGCCCGTCATGCGTTTGCGTCCGTGCCGTTTCGATACATGGGTTCGAGCCTTCCGACAACGTCTTGATTCAAACCCCTCATGCTACACTAATCGGCTGATCAAGCGTGATGGCGGAGCCCCGGAGCATGACCCAGCAGACCCCTGCGGAGCAGGAATTGGCGAGGTTGATCGTCGACAGCCTCAGCCTGGAAAACGTGAAGCCGGAAAGCATCGATCCGGAGGCGCCGCTGTTCGGAGGCGACTTGGGCCTCGATTCCATCGACGCGCTGGAACTCGCGCTGGCGGTCTCCAAGCGCTACGGCGTGCAATTGCGTTCGGACAATCCCGACAACCGCCGCGTGTTCGGTTCGCTGCGCGCGCTTTGCGGGCACATCGAGGCCGGCCGTTCGGCGGCGTAGAACCTGTCCATGGATAACGAAACCGTTCGTGTCGAGCGTAGCGAAGCTTCGCGGAGTCGAATCACCGGAAATTCCGCAGCGCATGGCACTTCGACTTCCTCGCTCATCGAAGCGCAGCCATCCTCGGCCGCGCCCCGCATCGCGCCTTCGGCGCTACGCTGAGTGCGAACGACTCTGCAACCACGTTTCTGGTTTCCCGCATGCCGCTACGGCGGGTCGTTGTCCCGGTATTTGGCACGCAGCGCGCGATAGCGCTGCAGTTGCACCGCGAATTTCGTTTGCGCCTGGGCAAGGTCGGTGTGGCGCTGCACCAGGGCGCTGCGTTCCTGGTTGACGTTTTTGCGTTGTTCCGCGATGCGCTCGTTCACGACGGGTGGAATCGGCTTGCCCGAGTGTTCGAGGTCCGCCGCGTGCGCAAGCAGGTCGGTCAGCGTACCTTCCTGGCTGCGCAGGTTCGTCTCCAGGGTGGCGATGTCGGTCTGGATTTGCTGCAGTTGGGCCTGCTGCGACTGCTGCAGGTCCTTCTCGGTGGGATAGGCCGACAGCATCTGGGTGTCTTCGAGGCTCTGCTGCCGCGCCTCGCGTTTCGCGGCCGCCTCGCGCGCCGCTTCGGCGGCGGCGGCCTTGCGTTCGGCCGGCGTCAATTCGCGTGCGATGTGGCGCACCACCCGGCCGTCGTTGTTGACCACGTCGTAACCGCCGGCCAGCGCCGAGGCGGGGATCGTGTCGCTGAAGTGCACCACGCCCGACGCATCCTTCCAGCGATAGTGCACGGCCGTCGCATTGTCGGTGGCGCGCACGGGCGTCACCGCGCTGACAGCCAGCAACAACGCGGACAACAGGAGCAGGACGATCCGACGCATTGGGGCCCCCGGAGTGGAGAAATCCAGTATAGACCGGAGCGTCATGCAAATTGCGGGCCGAGGCTCGGGGTGCCGAAAGCTCAACCGGCGCCGTAGCGGGTACGGTACGCCTCCAGCCGCGCGCGTTGTCCGACCAGCTCCGCGTGGCTGCCCGCGAAATCCAGCAGGTCGGCCAGGCCGACGATGGCGAACACCGGCACGCCCTGCTCGCGCGCGAGTTCCTGGGTCGCGGAAAATTCGCCTTGCCCGCGCTCCTGGCGATCGAGCGCGACCAGCACGCCCGCGACCTCGGCGCCGGCGGCGCGAATCAGTCCAAGCGATTCGCGCACCGCGGTGCCCGCGGTGATCACGTCGTCCACGATCAACACGCGCCCGAACAGCGGTGCCCCGATCAGCGAACCGCCTTCACCGTGATCCTTGGCTTCCTTGCGATTGTAGGCCCAGGGTACGTCGCGGCCGTGTTCGCTCGCCAGCGCGATCGCGGTTGCCGCCGCGAGCGGTATGCCCTTGTAGGCCGGCCCGAACAGCATATCGAAACCGGCGTGGTTCGCCACGATTGCGCTGGCGTAGGCGGCGCCGACGGCAGCGAGCGCGGCGCCGCTGTCGATGCGGCCCATGTTGAAGAAATACGGGCTCTGGCGACCCGACTTCAGCGTGAAGTCGCCGAAACGCAGCACGCCGCGATCGAGTGCGGTATCGAGGAAGACGCGTTGATGGAGCTGCAGCATGGAACCGGGGATCGGGGACCGGGGACCCGAATGATACGTGAAGCGCGCTCGCAACGATGGGCGTCGGCTTCGACATGAATACGTGCCAGCCGGCATTGCGTACGATTTTGCTTTACGCTTCCAAGGTCTCTGGTCCCCAGATCCCAGTCCCCATGAGAATCATCTCCTTCAACGCCAATGGCATCCGTTCGGCCGCGAGCAAGGGCTTTTTCGATTGGCTGGCCGCCCAGAACGCGGACGTCACCTGCATCCAGGAAACCAAGGCGCAGGAAGCGCAACTGACCGACGCCAAGTTCCGTCCCGATGGCCATCATTGCTTTTACCGCGACGCGGTCACGAAGAAGGGTTACAGCGGCGTCGCGATCTACGCCAGGCGGGAGCCCGATGAAGTGCTCACGAAGATCGGCTGGAAGGCCTTCGATGACGAGGGCCGTTACGTCGAAGCGCGGTTCGGCAAGCTCTCGGTGGTTTCGTTGTACGTGCCGTCGGGCACTTCGGGCGAGGAACGCCAGCGATTCAAGTTCGAGGCGATGAAGAAGCTGCGCGGTATTTTCGATGGCTGGCTCGCGAGCGGCCGCGAGTACGTGTTGTGCGGTGACTGGAACATCGTGCGCAGCGAGCGCGACATCCGCAACTGGAAATCCAACCAGAAGAATTCCGGCTGCCTGCCGGAAGAACGCGCGTGGTTGAATGCGTTGATCGCCGACCCGCACGGCGACGGCACGCCCGCGCCGAAACACGGCTGGCTGGACAGCTTCCGTGTGGTGCAACCTGACGCGGAGGAATACACGTGGTGGTCCAACCGCGGCGGCGCGCGCGCCAACAACGTGGGATGGCGGATCGACTACCAGATCGCGAC
>JAGWZT010000050.1 GCA_018971925.1 Lysobacteraceae bacterium
TTGTAGAGCTCCGCCCTGTCGCCGTTTTCGTCAGCAACGGCCTGGGTCGCCTGCGCACGCTGGGCCAGAGGAATCTTCGAGGCATCGTGCATTGCCACGTCGCCGTTGTGGGTCAAGCCGATGGCGCCGGACGCGAACAGGCTTTGCAGGGTGGAATGGAAGCGGCTGCGCATGCGCGATTCGATCGCTTCGATCGCGGGCGTCTGCACCTCCAGGTTCGCCGGCTCGGCGGCGCTCGCAGCCGGGATCACGGCGTCCAGGACGAGCATGGCAAGCGGTTGCCGCTGCGCCGGGTCGCTCGCGCCGGAGGACGGGGGCGGCGTGCTGCTGGCCGGTGCGGGCGCGGCACCGCCGGCGTCCGGTCCCATGATGTTGCTGATGACCTTGTCGGCGGCCTTCTGTGCGGCGGCGGCCGGGAAGTACACGTTGATGGTTACGCAACCCGCCAGCAACGCGAGCATGGTGGCGAGTGCAAACACGGGCTTGCGCATCACGGATCTCCTGATTACGGAAAGCGGCGTCATCGCCAAGGCGAACATGCCGAAGTTTACAGCGCGGCCGGGAAGGCAAGGTTCCCGCACGCAATCGGGAGATGGATTGCCGGCGGCGGGATGTCCACGCAGCCCGCGCATCATTCGATCACCGGTGCGTTGCCTTCGGTGACTGACTTCAGGCGGCCGACCAGCGTTGCCCAATCCACCGCGCGCTCGTGTCCGATCACGGTGATGTGCGGCAGGCCGCTGCCTTCCACGATCGTGTACCCGTTGCCGTCCGCATCCGGATCGGGCGAAATTCCGCCCATGCTGCACACGCCCTTCGCCAGCTTGCAGCTCAGGCCAATCCGCGAATAACCGAAAGTCTTGAACAACCGCAGCGCCATGCCCTGCAGTCCGCCGGCGATGCCGCCGCCGCCGACCTGGGTAAGGCTCTTGATGGCGTTCTGGCTGATCTTGCCGCCGCCGTTCGCGGTCAGGTCGGCATCGAACGTGACAGGTTTCCAGTCGACGAGTTTGAGTCCGCGGATGGCGCCATCCATCCGTCCGGTGATCTGCCCGAACCCGAACACACTGGTGAGCTGGGCCAGGTCGAGTTGGTCCATGTCGACGTCGGCCGCCAGTTCGGGCGTATTGCCGAACGGGCGCTGCATGCTCAGGTTGGTGACACTCACCGAACCGCCGAAGGCATTCAGCGAAAGACCGCCGCCAAAAACCAGATCGTTGCCGCGATAAACCAGGTCCGGGACCGCGCCACCGAGCTTGCCGCCGAACGCGGGCCATCCGAGCGCCGTGCACAACTGATCGACATCGACGTTGGCGACCGAGAACGCCGCGGACAGGCGCTGCGACTTCACTTCATCCGGCCGCCATTCGAACCTTCCCACCTGGAAGGTGCCGCCGAACAGCCCCACGCTCACCGGCGCGCGCAAGCGCAAGACGCCGTCATCGTCCTTCAGGCCGAGGCTGGCGCGGCCGAAGTCGAGCCGGTACAAGGACAGCGCATTCCATTTCAGTTGCGTGGCGGGTCGTGTCGCACCCGCGCGCCAATCCAGGCCGCCATCGAGGCCGGCCACCGCGAGGCTGCCGCCATGGCTGTCGAGCGTCACGTCCCTGGCCTTGAGGTCGATGACACGCGGTCCGTTGCTGCCGAGGTCCAGCGCGCCACTGATGCTGCCGGACGTCGTGAGCGAATTGAACCCCGTCAGGCTGCGCACCAGGGTCGTACCGTACCGCGCATAGGCGGCCGGAAATGTCGCCTCGAAACGCTTCAACGCGAGCTTGTCTAGGGCGCCGTGGCGGTCGAAACCGACGCTTCCCGACAGGCGCAGCGCATCCGGGTCATCGAAATCGAGTGAATCCAGTGCAATTCCCGCCGGCCCGAAACTGCCGGCGACGTGCAGGCCGACCGGATTCTCCGGCAGTTGCGCGAACAAGGGACCGAGCAGCAGCTGACCGCCGTGCAATTGGCCATCCCACATCACGCTGGCAGTCGCCAGGCCGGTGTCGATCCTGAAGTTGCCCTGCGCGCCCAGCTTTTGCGCGGCCATCGTGCCGCTTTTGCTGTCGAGGTCGGCATTGCTGACCGACACGCGCCCCGAGACCCGCGTGTCGCCCTGCGCCAGATCAATTGCCACGTCGCCCGCAAGCGTTCCGCTGTTGAGCCGGCCATCCGGCCACACGGCGGCGAGCACGCCCTTGAGCCATGCCAACGGGACGGCGGCGAGCTTCACCTGCAGGTGCGACGGCTGATCGAGCGGCAGTTGCGCGTTGAGATTGCTCTTGCCCTGGACGACATCCACCTCGAGGTTGCCGCCATCGCGATCATAGAGGATGGTGAGGCCGGCATCGGCCAAGGCATTGCCCGGCGCCTTTTGGGTGGCCACGTGGCCGACGAATTTCCACGCGCTGCCGTCGGCCCGCTGCGGCTGACCCTGCAGGGTCAGCGCAACGTCGTGCCAGCCCAGCGTCGGGATCGAAGCCTTGGCGGCCTCGATGCGCAGCACCGGTTTGCCATCGGCGCCAAGCGAAGCCTCGGCGTGTACCCGGGTCAGCTCGACCCCCGGCAGCGTGAGCGTCGCGGCCTGCATCTGCACGGCGGCCTGCGCGCATGCGCACGCCAGCATCAAGCACGCAGCCACCAGACACTGGTGCCAACTTGCCACGACTGTCCTTTTCGATGAAACTGAACGTGATTGTGCCAGCGCGTGCCCGAACGGAAGCTAAGGGAAACGGCGCGACGCCCGGGCGGGTGCGGCAGGCATCGTCATGGACTCTCCGAGGGGCAAGCCATGGACAAGGAGGCCGCGCGATTCAGGGCACTTCTGGCCGAGGACGACACGGTCAGCCGGCAGTTCCTGTGCGAGGCCATACGGGCCTGCGGGGGCGAGCCCACCGCCTGCGCGGACGGACCGGTGGCCCTTGCCCGCGCGCGCGACGGCAACTGGAACCTGCTCATCCTCGACCACCACCTTCCGGGAATGAACGGCGAAGCGGTACTGGCGGCATTGCGGGCCGACCCCGGCGGCGGTCCTGTCCCGCCGGCCATCGCCACGACGGCTGAACCCGGCAGCGCCAGCGCAATGCTGCTGGGGGCCGGCTTCGCGCAGGTGCTACCCAAGCCCGTTTCACTCGAAGTGCTGCGCGCCACCCTGGCGTCGTTCGGCTGCGAGACGGATCCATTCGATGACGGCAATGCCTTGCGTGCCTGCGGTTCGCTGTCGGCCGTCGAACGCCTGCGGCGCCTGTTCGCCGAGCAGGAATTGCCGCGGATACAGGATGAATTCGAACGGCACGCCGATGATCCTCAGGCGCTGGCCCCGACCCTGCACCGGCTGCTGGCGTCGTGCGGTTTTTGCGGTGCCACCGCGCTCGCGCGTGGCTGCGGCATCCTGCATGACGCACTGGTTTCCGGCGACCCAGGCCGCATCGACGCGGCCATGCAGGGGTTCGCCAGGGCCCTGCACGAAACCCGCGAAACGCTGCATGCAAAATTGATTGGAACCCGTGACTGAAGTCACCTGGGTGCATTCGAAACCGCTGTCGTGAAAAGTCGGGGCGAAGGCGGGCGCCGGCACCACGGACGATTACCCGCCGTCAATTACCCAGCGTACGCGAGGCGGTCAGTATCCGGCCGTGTGAAGCCACAGCTCCGAGACAACGACAATCAGGTTCGCCCGCGCAAACGAACCCCGCCAAGCACCCGCCACGATTGCAGGCCGCGTTCGCCCACATGGACGCCGATCAGGGTTCGCATCAGCCGGCGCAAGGCGGCGAGGTCTTCCGCGTCCCGCGGCACGGCATCCGAGGCAAGCGCGAGCAACGCGCTGCCGCGCACGCGCGCGCCAGTCCCCCCGGTTCCGGTGGCCGCGACCGGACCCAGTTCGGGAACATAGTCATAGACCTGCTCGGGCTCGACCGGCGCGCCGCTTTCGGCTTCGGTTTCAAGCTGCAATGCGTAACCCGTCGCGGCCAGGAGGTCACGCTCGAAACGGCGCAGGCTCCAGGCCAGCGAACGGGTCGCGGCCAATTCATCCAGCAATGCGGCGTAACGGTCGAACAGCGCCGGGTGCGGGTCGTCGCGCGCGGTCAGCCGCACCATCAATTCGTTGACGTACATCGCCGACATCAAGGTGTCGCCGCGCAATGCGGGTGGATTCCGCACGGGTTCGGCCGCCGTCAGGGTCTGCAACTCGCCGCGCCCGGACCAGTCCAGTTGCAGCGCCTGCAAAGGTTCCAGCGCGGAGCGCGGCAGGCGTGCACGTGCGCTGCGAACACCGCGCGCGACCAATCCGACACGGCCGTGGTCGCGCGTGAACGCCTCCAGCAGCAGGCTGGTTTCGCGCCACGCGCGTGCGTGCAGGATGTAGGCGGGTTGGGATTCGACGCGCATTGGTTGAGGCGTGAAAGTAAGGCCGTTATTCCGGGGCCATCGCGGGGTTATCGCGATGGAACCCGACTGCGTTTGCAGGACTGCAAACGCGAACGCCGCAGGCGGCTCGAAGAGGACGCCGCAGGATGCGGCGCATCTATCCATTTTGACTTGCCGGAAACAGCAAGATGGATTCCTGGTTCCGCTCTACGAGCGGCCCCGGAATGACGACAAGAGTTTCGTGCTACTCATACCCGAATTGTTTCAGCGCAGCCTCGTCATCCGACCAGCCGGCGCGCACGCGCACCCACAATTTGAGAAATACCTTGCGGTCGAGCAAGGCCTCGATGCTGCGGCGCGCCGCGCTTCCGATGGCTTTGGCGCGGCGTCCGCCCGCGCCGATCACGATGGCCTTCTGGCCTTCGCGTTCCACCCACACCACCGCGGCGATTTCGGTGATGCCGTCGGAGCGGTCCTCGAAACGCTCGATCTCGACCGTGGTCGCGTACGGCAGTTCCTCGCCCAATTGGCGCATCAACTGTTCGCGCACCAGCTCGGCGGCCAGAAAACGTTCACTGCGGTCGGTGAAGGTATCCGTGTCGTAGCTTGGCCCGGCTGCCGGCAAGCGTGCCAGGATCGCGCGCTCGAGTTCGGCGAGTCCAGAACGCTTTTCCGCGCTGATCAGGAACACCCCGTCCCAGTTTCGATCGCGCACAAGGCCCTCCACGAATGGCAGCAGCTTCGACTTGTCGGCGATGCGATCGACCTTGTTGACCGCCAACAGGCACGGGATCGCGCGCTCCGCGACCGCCGCGTAAACCGCGGTGTCCTCGTCGTCCCAGTGCCCGGCCGCAACCACCTGAACCGCCAAATTCGCGTCGGCGATCGCCGCGTGCACCGCGCGGTTCAGGCTGCGGTTGATCGCGCGCTTCGCCTCGCGATGCAGGCCCGGCGTATCGAGGTACAGAATCTGCCCGCCCGCCGGATTGGCGATGCCGAGAATGCGCTGCCGCGTGGTATGCGCCCGCGGCGTGACGATGGAGAGATGCGCATCGATCAGCGCGTTCAGCAAGGTGGACTTGCCGACGTTCGGCCGGCCCACGATGGCGACGCTGCCGCAATGGAAATTTTCGTTCGCCAATGGTCTCATCCGGAATCGCGGTGGTGAGCAGTCAGGGCGAGGCCGGGCGCTTACGCGATGCCGGTGGCATCGCGTGCCCGGCCAAGCGACCGGCCAAGGATGGCCAGGCCGGTACCCGGCGCCATGGATGGCTGCTTGCTGGAACATTCAAGATCACTCACTCCCACGACGCGGCGATCATGGACGATCGCACAGAAAAGCGAGGGCGGCCTCGGCGGCAATTTGTTCCGCCGCACGGCGGCTGCCGCCGCGGCCCTCGAAGCGAGTGGCCAGCGGCTGCTCGACCACGCACGCGACGTCGAACTGGCGCGCGTGTTCCTCGCCGTGTTCTGCCAGCAGCTCGTAATGCGGCAACGGCAAGCCGCGCGCCTGCAACCATTCCTGCAGCCGGGTCTTGGGGTCCTTTTGCGGCGGTCCGGCCGCGGCAACCGGCTCGGCGAACACCGTGCCCAGCCAGTCGCGGCAGGCCTGGAACCCGCCATCGCGGTAGATTGCCGCGACCAGCGCCTCGAATGCATCGGCAAGAATGGAGTCGCGGCGGAAACCGCCGCTCTTGAGTTCTCCCGAGCCCAGCTTCAGCGCGTCACCCAAGTGCAATCCGCGCGCGCGTTCCGCCAGAGCGGGTTCGCTCACCAGTTGTGCGCGCAACCGCGAAAGCTCGCCTTCGTCGGCACGCGGGCGGGTATCGAACAACATTTCGGCGACCACGAGGTTGACCAACGCGTCGCCCAGGAATTCCAACCGCTCGTTGTTGGGGCGCCCCGCGCTGCGGTGCGTCAGCGCGAGATTCAGCAGGGCCTCGTCGGCAAAGCGATAGCCGAGTTTCACGTCACTCCTGCGCTTGTTGCATCTTCAATGGCACGGTCTTCTCGAAGTGCACCAGGAAATCGATGTTGTAGATCCAGGGGATCTTCTTGTCGTAGCTCAGTTTCAGCGTTGAGCCCCCGTTCGGGGTGCTCGCCACGGAAATGTTCTTGGCCTCGATGTCTTCGTCGGCGAAGTACTGTGAGAGCTGCTGGGTATCGAGCTGCCGTTGAATTTCCGCCACGCTCATGTCGCCCGAAGTGGACTGCGTGGCAACCGTATTCAGCGCCTTGGACACATTCAGATAGTCCATGTACGCAGGCACGAGCTTCATCGCGGTGTAAATGAAAAACGCCGCGATGACAAGAATGATCACGAACCCGATCAGGGTGATGCCCGATTGACGTTTCATGGAGCCGCCCCCAGCAGTTTGGTTGAAAGTCCACCGTTGCCGGCGCGCATCGACGCACGCGGCAGCCTGCGCCCTGCAGGCCGGACGCCCGAAGCTTAATGCAACACGGTGCCGATGCGGTGCCAGTCCGCCAGGCTGAACCAGATGAAGAAGGCCTTGCCAGCCAGGTTCTGCTCCGGCACGAAGCCCCAGAAACGGCTGTCGGCGCTGTCGTCGCGATTGTCGCCCATTGCGAAGTAGTAGCCCTGTGGCACCTTCCACTCGCAGCCGCCATCGGGCAGCAGCGTGCCGCTCGAACCGACACAGTTGTAGGTTTCGGTGTAGCGGAAGTGCAGTGTGGAATGCTTCACCCCGCCAAGATCCTCCGTGTAAAGCTGCACGGGCGACATGTTGGGGTTCTCTTCCATCCGGATGCTGACCTTGTCGGTACCGTGGTACTCGCCGACGAGCGTCTGCGGGACCGGCTTGCCGTTGATGGACACATCCTCGCCGACGACCTTGATGGTGTCGCCCGGCACGCCGATGATGCGTTTGATGTAATCCTCTTTCGGATTATCCGGGTAGCGGAACACCGCGATGTCGCCGCGCCCGGGTTCTCCGGTGTCGAGGATTCTGGTGTTGGTCACGGGCAGTCGCAGCCCGTAGGCGAACTTGTTGACCAGCACGAAGTCGCCGACCAGCAGGGTCGGCATCATCGAACCCGAAGGAATCCGGAAAGGTTCGAGAAGGAAGGTGCGGAACAGCAGCACCGCGAGGATCACCGGGAAGAACGAGCGCGCGTAATCGACCAGCACCGGCTCGCGTGGCTTCTGGCCTTCGGCCGCGGCGTGTTCCCGGCGGCGGCGCACAAACGCGACGCGGTCGACCAGCCAGATCACGAAGAACGCCGCGGTGATCAGCACCAGCGCCAGCGCGAAGTCGGAGGTCTTGTACCAGATGTAAAGGCAGATGGCGACGATCGCCACCAGCACCACGGTACCCAATACGTCTTTCTTCACTGCGTATTCCTTGTTTGTCGTCACGCGTTGGCGCCGGTTTTCGTCTCGTCATTCCAGCGCCAGCTTTACGGGCGCCGGAACCTGAAATCCAGTGCCTTTGGTCATCCGGATGCTTTCGACACCCGTTGGCATCCCCCGAACCCGACCTGCAGCGGGCTTCGACCTCCTTCCTGGGGAGGAAGGTATGTGTTGATTACTTGTCCGTCCGCAGCACCGCAAGGAAGGCTTCCTGTGGAATCTCCACGCGGCCAACCTGTTTCATGCGCTTCTTGCCTTCCTTCTGTTTCTCCAGCAACTTTTTCTTGCGGGAGACGTCGCCGCCGTAACATTTGGCCAACACGTTCTTGCGCAGCGCCTTTACCGTCGAGCGCGCGATCACCTGCCCGCCGATCGCGGCCTGGATCGCGACGTCGAACATCTGCCGCGGAATCAGCTCGCGCATCCGCTCGACCAGGTCGCGACCGCGCCGGTCCGCGTGCGCACGGTGCACGATCAAGGACAGCGCGTCCACCCGGTCACCGTTGATCAGCACGTCCACGCGCACGAACGGGCCCGCCTCGAAACGATCAAAGTGGTAGTCCATGGACGCATAGCCGCGGCTGACGGATTTCAACCGGTCGAAGAAATCCAGCACCACCTCGGCCAGCGGCATTTCGTAACTGATCCGCACCTGGCTCGCAAGGTATTGGATGGAACGCTGCACGCCGCGCTTCTCCTCGCACAGCTTGATCACGCTGCCGACATGCTCGGGCGGCGTCAGGATGTCGGCGACGATGATCGGTTCGCGGATTTCCTGCACGATCGGCGACGCCGGCAGCTTGGCCGGGTTGTCCAGCAGCATGACCTCGCCATCGGTCTTCAGGACTTCATAGACGACGGTTGGCGCGGTGGTGACGAGGTCGAGGTCGTATTCGCGCTCCAGGCGCTCCTGCACGATCTCCATGTGCAGCATGCCGAGGAAGCCGCAGCGGAAACCGAAGCCCATCGCTTCCGACGACTCCGGTTCGAAGAACAGCGCGGCGTCGTTGAGGCGCAATTTGTCGAGCGCCTCGCGCAACGCGGGAAAATCGTCGGCCGACACCGGAAACAACCCCGCGAACACGCGCGGCTGCATGCGCTGGAAACCCGGCAGCGGTTTCGTCGCAGGATTGGAGGCGAGTGTCAGCGTGTCACCCACCGGCGCGCCGTGCACGTCCTTGATCGACGCGCACACGAAACCGACTTCGCCGGCACCGAGTTTCTGCGTCTGCTTGCGCTTGGGAGTGAACACGCCGACCTGGTCGACCTCGTGCGCGCGGCCGGTCGACATCACCAGCAGCTTGTCGCCGGGCTTGATTTCGCCCTGCATCACACGCACCAGCGACACCACGCCGAGGTAGTTGTCGAACCACGAATCGATGATCAACGCCTGCAGCTTGTCGGTGTCGCGCGGCTTTGGCGGCGGGATGCGCGCGACGATCGCCTCCAGCACTTCGACCACGTTCTCGCCGGTCTTGGCGCTGATCGCGACCGCGTCGTCGGCGTGGATGCCGATCACGGCTTCGATTTCTTCCTTCACCTTGGGAATGTCGGCGGTCGGCAGGTCGATCTTGTTGAGCACCGGCACGACTTCCAGCCCCATTTCGACCGCGGTGTAGCAGTTGGCGACCGACTGCGCTTCCACGCCTTGCGCCGCGTCCACCACCAGCAGCGCGCCTTCGCACGCGGCCAGCGAACGCGATACTTCGTAGGAGAAATCCACGTGACCGGGCGTGTCGATGAAGTTCAATTCATAGACCTTGCCGTCGCGCGCCGTGTACGGCAACGACACCGAACGCGCCTTGATGGTGATGCCGCGCTCGCGCTCGATCGGATTGTCGTCCAGCACCTGCGCTTCCATTTCGCGCTCGCTCAGGCCGCCGCAAATCTGGATGATGCGGTCGGCCAGCGTGGACTTGCCGTGGTCGATGTGGGCGATGATGGAAAAGTTGCG
>JAGWZT010000480.1 GCA_018971925.1 Lysobacteraceae bacterium
CACAACGCTGAAGGGGCTCACCTTCTCGCGCCTTTTGATCGCCTATCTCGCGATACGACAAATCCTGGCCATGGTCGGATTGACCGACGTAGCGGGGCACGCTCAAACCGT
Source organism: Lysobacteraceae bacterium (assembly GCA_018971925.1). Taxonomy (GTDB): domain Bacteria; phylum Pseudomonadota; class Gammaproteobacteria; order Xanthomonadales; family Rhodanobacteraceae; genus 66-474. The sequence goes on from JAGWZT010000480.1 coordinate 112, forward strand.
GCGGCCGCTGCTGGCTCCGATGGCAGAAGGTGCTGCCGAGAAGCGCGGTGCGGCACTCGATCAGAACGAACGCAACGACATACGCGCGTTCAGCGCCGCCACCGACAACATAGGCCGGTTCTTCGGCGAGGATGTGTTCATCGCACTCGGTGCGGTGCTGCTGATCCAGGGTTTCTACGCGCAGCACGGCATCGAACTGCAGCCGCTGCAGATCGCGCTGTGGGCGCTGCCGACCGCGATCGCCGCGTTCATCATCCACGCGATCCGCACGGTGCTGTTCGCGCGGCGCATCGGGACCATCGCCCAAACCGTCACCATAACGTCATCCCGGCCAGGGAATGGCCGGGACCCAGTCCCAGGGATGGAAAAAACAAATGCGCCGGATTCCCGCCTTCGCAGGAATGACGAAGCGTGAAGGCCGGCGCATCATGTTGACGATCGAACAGGCCTACTGGCTGATCGCGCTGTTCCTCGCCGGTGCCGCGATCCTCAACCTGCGCGGGCGACGCTGGTCGCATGCCGCGTTCTGGGGCGTGCTGGCCGTGCTGATCGCTGGCGGCAAGTTCGTCCTGGCGGCCGCGGCGGCGCACAACCCGATCCCCGCGCAGCTGGCCGGCGTCGGCGTGATCGCATTGGCTGCCCTGTCGCCGCGCATGACGCGCGGACACTTGGGCGAGCGCGATGCGGCAGAACGCGAGGCCGATGCGTTGCGCTTGCGCCACAAACTGTTTGGTCCCGCCCTGCTGATCCCGCTGGTGACGTTGCTGGTCGCGCTGTTCGGCGCGTACATCGTTGTCGGCGGCGTGCATCTGTTCGATGCGACGCGCATGACCCTGACGGGTCTGGCGCTCGCTTGCGTGGTCGCACTGATCGCGGCGCTGTGGGTGACGCGCGCGCGTCCGATGGCCGGACTATCCGAAGGCCGGCGCCTGCTGGACACGCTGGGCTGGGCCGCGCTGCTGCCGTTGACGCTGGCGGCGCTCGGCGGAGTGTTTGCCGCGACCGGCGTCGGCACGGCCGTATCTGACATGGTGCGTCTGTTGATTCCCGTCAACAACGCACTGGCCTGCGTGATCGCGTTCGGCCTTGGCATGGTGTTGTTCACGGTCATCATGGGCAACGCCTTCGCGGCATTCCCGGTGCTGATGGCGGGCATCGGCATACCGCTGCTGATCCACCAGCACGGTGCGGATCCGGCAATCCTGGGCGCGCTGGGCATGGTGACCGGCTACTGCGGGACGCTGTTCACGCCCATGGCGGCCAACTTCAACATCGTGCCGGTGGCACTGCTGGAACTGCCCAACCAGAATGACGTGATCCGCGCGCAGTGGAAAACCGGCGCGCTGCTGCTGGTCGTAAACTTGATCCTCATGTACCTGCTGATCTTCCGGTTTTGAGTCACATCGCACGCCAGCGCGAAAGCACCGTGCTGCTGACCGGCTTCACGCCGTTCGGCGGCGAAGCGATCAACCCGTCGTGGCAAGCGGTGCGCGCGCTCGGCGGCGCCACCATCGAGGATCATCGCGTGGTCGTCGCGGAATTGCCTTGCGAATTCGATGCCTCGCTGCCCGCCCTGTGGCGGGCGGTTCGCAGGCACGAGCCGCGCGTGGCGATCGCGGTCGGCCTTGCCGGCGGCCGCGACGGCATTTCACTGGAGCGCGTGGCGATCAACGTGATCGACGCGCGTATTCCGGACAACGCCGGCGCGCAACCGGTGGACGTGCCGGTGCTGGGAAGCGGCGCCG
>JAGWZT010000051.1 GCA_018971925.1 Lysobacteraceae bacterium
TGCGTGTTGCCCGCGCGCGCGTGCTGGCCCTTGTGGCCGCGGCCCGCGGTCTTGCCGAGGCCGGAACCGATGCCGCGCGCGACGCGGCGGCGTTCCTTGCGCGCACCCTTGCCGGGTTTCAATGTATTCAGACGCATGACTTACTCCTCGACCCGGACCAGGTAATTGACCGTGTTGATCAGGCCGCGCACCTGCGGGCTGTCCTTCAGCTCGCGCACGTCGCCGGTCTTGTTCAATCCAAGCGCTCGGACACTGAGGCGGTGGCGCGACTGCACGCCGCGCAGGCCGCCCACGAGACGTACCTTGACGGTGCCTGTGGTGGTTTTCTTAGCCGCCATGACCCAGCTCCTCGACCTTCTTGCCGCGCTTGGCCGCGATGTGCTGCGGACTCGCAACGGACTGCAGGCCCTTGATGGTGGCGCGCACCAGGTTGATCGGATTGCGCGAACCGACCGCCTTGGCCAGCACGTCCTTCACGCCGACCACTTCCAGCACGGCGCGCATCGCGCCGCCGGCGATCACGCCGGTACCTTCGGAAGCCGGTTGCATGAACACGCGGGCCGCGCCATGGTTGGCCTTGACCGCGTACCAGATGGTGCCGTTGTTCAGGCCCACTGTAACCATGTTGCGGCGCGCGCGCTCCATCGCCTTCGAGATCGCGACCGGCACTTCACGCGCCTTGCCGTATCCGAAGCCGACCTTGCCGGCGCCATCGCCCACCACGGTCAACGCGGTGAAGCTCATCTGCCGGCCGCCCTTGACCGTCTTGGCCACGCGGTTGACGGCGATCAGCTTCTCGAGCATCCCGTCCGAATTTTCGCGATCGTTGCGATCGTTGTTCGCCATTGTTTTCACCTTGCGCCCGTGAAGTGCGGGCATTTGCTTGCGGCATCAAGCCGCTTGGAGTTGTTTTGTGGAAAGTCAGGCCACGGAGCTCTTTGCCATGGATGGCGGCTCTTATGGCCGTTCTGGTGTATCCAACTACGTTGTCGCCTCAATGGATTGAGCCGCCTCGTTATGCCGCGATCAAGGACGATCGCAAAAATAAACACATGGTCCTGCCACGCGACGACAATCCATCATCAAAACTTGAGTCCCGCTTCGCGCGCGGCATCCGCCAACGCGGCGACACGCCCGTGGTAACGGAAGCCCGAGCGGTCGAACGCGACCGACTCTACGCCCGCGGCGCGCGCCTTCTCGGCGATCGCCTTGCCCACCGCCGCCGCGGCGGACTTGTTCTTGGTGCCCTTCAGGCCATCCTTGACGGCCTTCTGGATGGTCGAAGCGGCGGCCAGCACGGTCTCGCCATCGGCGGCGATCACCTGCGCATACAGGTGCTGCCCGGAACGATGCACGGAAAGGCGCGGCACGGCCAGCTTGCGGATACGTGCGCGCGCGGGCTTGGCGCGGCGCAGACGCGATGTTTTCTTGTCGATCATGATCAGGCCTTCTTCGCTTCTTTCAGCGTGATGCGCTCACCGGCATAACGCACGCCCTTGCCCTTGTAGGGTTCCGGCGGACGGAAGCCGCGGATCTCGGCGGCGGTCTGGCCGACCCGCTGCTTGTCGGCACCCTTGACAATGATTTCCGTCGGCGACGGCGTTTCCAGCGTGATGCCTTCCGGCGCCGGGAACACCACCGGGTGCGAGAATCCCAGCGACAGGTTCAGGCTCTTGCCCTGCACCGCCGCGCGGAAGCCCACGCCCACCAGTTCCAGTTTGCGCTCGTAACCCTGGCTGACGCCCTGCACCATGTTGGCCAGCAGTGCGCGGGTGGTGCCCGCGAACTTGGTCTCGGCGCTGCCGTCGGCGCAGGTCAGGTGGCCGTCGGCGCTCTTGATTTCGACGCCCGGGATCGCGTGCATCTTCAGGGTGCCCTTGGGGCCCTTGACGGTGATCCCGTCCGCGGCCACCTGGCATTCGACGCCCTTGGGCAGTGCGATGGGTTTCTTGGCTACTCGTGACATGTCAATGCTCCGTCTTGCTTACGCGACGCGCGCGATCACTTCGCCGCCGAGACCCTGGGCGCGCGCCTGCGCGTCGGTCATCAGGCCGGATGAAGTGGACACGATGGAGATGCCGAGCCCGCCCATGACCTTCGGCAGTCCATCCTTGCCGCGGTACACGCGCAGGCCGGGACGGCTCACGCGTTCGATGCGCTCGATCGCGGGCTTGCCCTCGAAATACTTCAGCTTGATTTCGAGGCTGGCCTTGCCTTCGCCTTCGGTGCGGCGCGAATCCAGCACGTAGCCTTCCGACTTCAGCAGGTCGGCCAGCGCTTGTTTTACCTTCGAAGCCGGCATGCTCACCGTCTGCTTGCCCATGGCCTGGGCGTTGCGGATGCGGGTGAACATATCGGCGATGGGATCAGTCATGCTCATTGCGATTTTCCGTGTGGTGGAGCCCGAGCGATTTCGCTCCATGGAGCGGGTCATGCCTCCACAACCCCCGATCGAAACTTCGTTTCGATCCGCCCCCTTGACTCAAGGGGCTGAAGAGCGGTGGAGCAATCGTTCGCCGGGCTCTGTCAGTTACTCAGCATCGATATCCGATGAATCCGTTTCCGGCCTGAACCGCGGCCGGCCCTTTTTACCAACTGGCCTTGCGCAGGCCCGGCACGTCGCCGCGCATGGTTGCCTCACGCAACTTGCTGCGGGACAGGCCGAACTTCACGTACACGGCGCGCGGACGGCCGGTAAGCGCGCAGCGGGTGCGCAGGCGCGACGGGCTGGAGTCGCGCGGCAGCTTCTGCAGCTTGGCCGCGGCGGCCATCTTCTCGTCATAGCTCGCGTCGGCGCTGGCGATGATCTTCTTCAGATCGACGCGCTTGCCGGCGTGCTGCCTGATCAGCTTGGCACGCTTCAGGTCGCGATTCACCATGGATTTCTTGGCCATCGGTCTACGTCTCTCGTCAGTTGCGGAACGGGAAGTGGAACGCTTCGAGAAGCGCCTTGGCTTCCGCGTCGGTTTTCGCGGTGGTGGTGATGCAGATATCCATGCCGCGCATCGCGTCGACCTGGTCGAAGTCGATTTCCGGGAAGATGATCTGTTCCTTCACGCCCATGTTGTAGTTGCCGCGGCCATCGAACGCGCGGCCGGACACCCCGCGGAAGTCGCGCACGCGCGGCAGCGAGATGTTGATCAGGCGATCCAGGAATTCCCACATGTTGGCGCGGCGCAAGGTGACCTTGCAGCCGATCGGCCAGCCGTCGCGGATCTTGAACGACGCCACCGACGTGCGCGCCTTCGTGACCACCGGCTTCTGGCCGGCAATCTTCGCCATGTCGGCGGTCGCGTTCTCCAGCACCTTCTTGTTCGCCGCAGCTTCACCCACGCCCATGTTGAGCGTGATCTTGCTGATGCGCGGAACCTGCATCGGGTTCTGGTAGCCGAAGCGCTTCATCAGCGCCGGCGAAACTTCTTCTTTGTAGATTTTTTCGAGGCGGGTAGTCATGGCTGTATCCTCATGCGTCCACGACTTCGCCGGTCGAGCGGAACACGCGCACCTTGCGCCCGTCGCCGAGCGTCTTGCGGCCCACGCGTTCGCCCTTGCCGGTGGCGAGGTCGTACAGCATGACGTTGGAAATGTGGAGCGGAGCCTCGCGTTCGACGATGCCGCCCGGCTGCTGCAGTTGCGGGTTCGGCTTGGTGTGGCGCTTGACCATGTTGATGTTCTGCACGAACACACGATCACCGTCGATGCGGGTGACCTCGCCGTGCTGGCCTTTGTTCTTGCCCGCGATCACGAGCACCGTGTCGCCTTTCCTGATTCTGTTCATAGCCTTCATCTCTGTAGGGTGGGTGCAGCGCCGCAGGCGCGATACCCACCATTTCATCCTCGTGCGGCGGGTTACGCCGCTGCGCGGCTAACCCGCCCTACAAAACCTCCGGCGCCAGCGAAACGATCTTCATGAAGCGTTCGCTGCGCAGTTCACGGGTGACCGGCCCGAAGATGCGGGTGCCGATCGGCTCGAGCTTGTTGTTCAACAGTACCGCGGCGTTGTCGTCGAAACGGATCAGCGAGCCGTCCGGGCGGCGCACGCCCTTGGCGGTGCGCACGACGACGGCGTTGTAGACCTCGCCCTTCTTGACCTTGCTGCGCGGAATCGCGTCGCGGATCGACACCTTGATGACATCGCCGACGCTGGCGTAGCGGCGCTTGGAACCGCCCAGCACCTTGATGCACATCAGTTCGCGCGCACCGCTGTTGTCCGCCGCGGCCAGCATGGATTGCATCTGGATCATGTTCGTCGGCTCCTCATTCCGCCGCGCGCGCCAGCACTTCCACGACGCGGAAATGCTTGGTCTTGGACAGCGGCCGGCATTCGGCGATGCGCACCAGGTCGCCCTCGTGGCACTCGCCTTTTTCGTCGTGCGCGTGCAGCTTGCTCGAACGGCGCAGCAGCTTGCCGTACAGGCCGTGCTGTTCCTGGCGTTCGATCACCACCGTGATGGTCTTCGAGCTCTTGGCACTGCTCACGCGGCCGTCGATGGTGCGCGTGCTGCTCTTGTCAACTTGATCGTTGGTGTCGTTCATCACGCGGCTCCGTTCTGCTTCTGCGCCACCTGCTTTTGACCCAGGATCGTCGCGGCACGCGCGATCTCGCGGCGGACCTTGGCGAACTGGTGGGTCTGTGCACTCTGGCCCTGTGCCTTCTGCATGCGCAGGCTGAACTGCTCGCGGCGCAGATCGGCGATGTGGTCGGTCAGTTCCTGCGCGGATTTGCCGCGCATCTCGTTGGTATCCATCACAGCAGCGCCCTGGTCGCGAATTGGGTTTGCACCGACAACTTGGCCGCGGCAAGGCGGAACGCCTCGCGCGCCTCGGCTTCGGTGACGCCTTCGATTTCGTACAGCATCCGGCCCGGCTGGATCGGCGCGACCCAGTACTCGACGTTGCCCTTGCCGGCGCCCATGCGGACTTCGATCGGCTTCTTGGTGATCGGCTTGTCCGGGAACACGCGGATCCACAACTTGCCGCCGCGCTTCACGTAACGCGTGATGCAGCGGCGCGCGGCTTCGATCTCGCGCGCGGTGACCGCGCCGCGGGTGGTCGCCTTCAGACCGAACTCGCCGAAACTGACGAGGTTGCCGTTGAGGCTCAAGCCCCGGTTGCGGCCCTTGAACTGCTTGCGGAATTTGGTTCGCTTGGGTTGCAGCATGACACTGATTCCTTACTCAGCCGTGGTCCGCTCGCGGCGCCCGCGCGGGGCGCGCTCGCGGCGCGGTTCATCGTCACGCGACCCGCGTTCGCGGCGCGGCGACGGCCCTTCGTTGCGATCCTCTTCCTTCGTCTGGCCGACGCTTGCGAAGTCGAAGATCTCGCCCTTGTAGATCCACACCTTGACGCCGATGACGCCATAGGTGGTGTGTGCTTCGGCCAGGCCGTAATCGACGTCGGCACGCAGCGTATGCAGCGGCACGCGGCCTTCGCGGTACCACTCCGAACGCGCGATCTCGGCGCCGTTCAAACGACCGGCGACGTTCACCTTGATGCCCAGCGCGCCGAGGCGCATTGCATTCTGCACCGAGCGTTTCATCGCACGGCGAAACATGATGCGGCGCTCCAGCTGCTGCGCGATCGACTCGGCGACCAACTGCGCGTCGAGTTCCGGCTTGCGCACTTCGCTGACGTTGATGTGGGCGTCCACGCCCATGATCGCGGAAACTTCGCGACGCAGCTTCTCGATGTCCTCGCCCTTCTTGCCGATCACGACACCCGGACGCGCGGTGAAGATGGTGATGTCGGCGTTCTTCTGCGGACGGCTGATCAGGATCTTGGATACGCCGGCCTGCGCAAGTTTCTTCTTCAGCAGCTCACGCACCTTGAGGTCGGAGACCAGGTTCAGCGCGTACTGGCGCTTGCCCGCGAACCACTTGGAGTTCCAGTCCTTGGAAATGCCGAGGCGGATTCCGATTGGATTGACTTTGTGACCCATGATCAGCCTACCTCGACCGTGATATGCGACGTGCGCTTCAAGATGCGGGCACCCCGGCCCTTGGCGCGCGCGTGCATGCGCTTCATGACCGCGCCTTCGTCCACGTAAATGCGCGACACCTTCAGTTCGTCCACGTCGGCGCCGACGTTGTTCTCGGCGTTGGCGACGGCCGACAGCAGCACCTTGCGAACCAGGTGCGCCGCCTTCTTGTTGGTGTGCTCCAGCACCGCGCTGGCCGTGCCCACGGGCATGCCGCGCACGAGATCGGCAATGAGCCGTGCCTTCTGCGCCGAGATGCGCGCACCGCGCAGGACGGCCTTGGCTTGAGTCGTTGTCATGTCGGTACCCATCACTTCTTGGCTTCCGCGGCTTTCTTGTCGCTGCCGCCGTGACCCTTGAACGTGCGGGTCACCGCGAACTCACCGAGCTTGTGCCCGACCATGTTCTCGTTGACCAGCACCGGCACGTGCAGGCGGCCGTTGTGCACGGCGATGGTCAGACCCACCATCTCCGGCAGGATCATCGAGCGGCGCGACCATGTCTTGATCGGGCGCTTGCTGTTGCTCTGGTTCGCCGACTCCACCTTCTTGAGCAGGTGCAGGTCGATGAACGGGCCTTTCTTGAGTGAACGTGGCATGTCGATGAGCCCTTACTTGGTGCGGCGACGCACGATCATGTTCTGCGTGCGTTTGTTGTTGCGGGTCTTGTAACCCTTGGTCGGCGTGCCCCACGGGCTGACCGGGTGGCGGCCGCCGGAGGTGCGGCCTTCGCCGCCGCCGTGCGGATGGTCGACCGGGTTCATCACCACGCCGCGGACGGTCGGGCGGATGCCCAGCCAGCGCTTGGCGCCGGCCTTGCCGAGCTTCTTGAGGCTGTGCTCCGAGTTGCCGACTTCACCGATGGTGGCGCGGCACTCGACCGGAACCTTGCGCATTTCGCCGGAGCGCAAACGCAGCGTGGCGTAACCGGATTCGCGCGCGACCAGCTGTGCGGACGAACCGGCGCTGCGCGCGAGCTGCGCGCCCTTGCCCGGCTTCATCTCGACGCAATGCACGGTGGTGCCGATCGGCATGTTGCGCAGCGGCAGCGTGTTGCCGTCCTTGATCGGCGCATCGGTGCCGGCCATCAGCTGCATGCCGAGCTGGATGCCCTTGGGCGCGATGATGTAGCGGCGCTCGCCGTCCACGTAGCACAGCAACGCGATGTGCGCGGTGCGGTTGGGATCGTACTCGATGCGCTCGACGCGGCAGGCCACGCCTTCCTTGTCGCGCTTGAAATCGATGATGCGGTATTGCTGCTTGTGCCCGCCACCACGATGACGCACGGTGATGCGCCCGAAGTGGTTGCGGCCACCGGTCTTGTTCTGGACTTCGGTCAACGGCGCGTAAGGCGCGCCCTTGTGCAGGTCGGCCGGCGGCGCGACGCGCACCATTCCGCGGCGTCCCGGCGAAGTCGGCTTGGGTGTGATCAGTGCCATCTGGATTGCACCTCTGGATATCAGGCCCGGCCCGCGGCGGCTTCGATGGTCTGGCCTTCGGCCAAGCGCACGTAAGCCTTGCGGACATTGGCCTTGCGACCGGGGCGGAAGCGGAACATCTTCAGCTTGCCCTTGACGTTGGCCATGTTCACCGACACCACGTTCACGTCGAACATCTGCTCGACCGCGGACTTGACGTCGGCCTTGGTGGCGTCGGGCGCCACCGCGAATACGTATTGGTTGTGCTCGGACAGCCGCGTGCTCTTTTCGGAGACATGCGGTGCGCGCAGCACCGACAGCACACGTTGATTCAGAGCCTGCTCGCTGCTCATGCCAGCCACTCCTCGACCTTCTTGACCGCATCGACGGTGATGACGACATGGTCCGCCGCGGCCAGCGCGACCGGGTTGATGCCGTCGACATCGATGACGTCGATGATGTTGGGGTTGTTGCGCGCGGACAGGAACAGCTTCTCGTCCACCGCCTGCGTGACGATCAGGGTGCGGCCCTTGGCTTCGATCTGATCGAGCTTGCCGATCAACGACTTCGTTTTGGCCGCGTCCACCGCGAATTCCGGAACCACCTTGAGGCGGCCATGGCGGTTCAATTCGGCCAGCATCGAGCACAGCGCGCCGCGGTACATCTTGCGGTTGACCTTCTGCGCGAAGTCGCGCGGCTGCGCCGCGAACGCGCGCGCGCCACCCACGAAGATCGGCGCACGGTAATCGCCGTGGCGGGCACCACCGCCCTTCTGTTTCTTGAACTTCTTGGTGGTACCGGACATGCGCGTGTGGTTCAGCTGCGCCTTGGTACCGGCGCGGCCCGCATTGCGGTACGCAACCACCACCTGGTGCACGAGATCCTGGCGGAACGCGGCGCCGAAGATCGCTTCGGAAACCTTGACCGGGCTCGCGCCAATCACATTGAGTTCCATGACCTGGCTCCTTACGCCTTCGCCGCCGGGCGCACGACCACGTCGCCGCCGGTGGCACCGGGCACCGCGCCCTTGACTGCGATCAGGTGGCGCTCGGCGTCCACGCTGACCACTTCGAGATTCATCGCCGACCGGCGCACGTTGCCCATCTGGCCCGCCATCTTCTTGCCGGGGAACACGCGACCCGGCGTCTGGCGCTGGCCGATCGAACCCGGCGCGCGATGCGACAGCGAGTTGCCGTGCGTGGCGTCGCCCATCGTGAAGTGATGGCGCTTGATCGTGCCCTGGAAGCCCTTGCCCTTGGACACGCCCGCGACGTCGACGATCTGGCCGACCTTGAACACGTCGTCCACCTTGATCTCGGCGCCGACCGCGTACTTGCCGGCGTCCTTGTCGTCAAGGCGGAACTCCCACAGGCCGCGGCCCGGCTCCACCTTCGCCTTCGCGAAGTGGCCCTTGGCCGGCTTGGCCAGCAGCGACGCGCGCTTGGCGCCCGCGGTGACCTGCACCGCGACGTAACCATCGTTGTCGGTGGTCTTGACCTGGGTGACGCGGTTCGGCGTCGCCTCGATCAGGGTCACCGGCACCGAGCGGCCGTCTTCGGTGAAGAGCCGGCTCATGCCGCACTTTTTTCCAATCAGTCCGATGCTCATGTCCAGTCTCGCTCTCAACCCAGCTTGATCTGCACGTCCACGCCGGCGGCGAGGTCGAGCTTCATCAGCGCATCCACGGTCTTGTCGTTGGGATCGACGATGTCCAGCACGCGCTTGTGGGTGCGCGTCTCGTACTGGTCACGTGCATCCTTGTCCACGTGCGGCGACACCAGGATGGTGTAGCGCTCGATCTTGGTCGGCAGCGGAATCGGACCGCGCACCTGTGCGCCGGTGCGCTTGGCCGTTTCGACGATCTCGCTGGCCGACTTGTCGATCAGGCGATGGTCGTAGGCCTTCAACCGGATGCGGATGTTCTGGGTTGCCATATTCGTAGTCTCAAAAAGAACGTTGTTCAGCTTTTCGCTTGTTTCAGCCGTCCTCCCTGACGGCAAAGAACCAACCCGGCATCCATGCCGGACTTTCCACGAGAGCCGCTTTTCCCGGCGTCATGCGACCGCAAGGTCGCGTAACGGCGAGGCAGGAGGGCCGGAAGGCCCAACCCTGTCGCGACTTCCGTCGCTCCTACTCGATAACCTTGGTCACCACGCCGGCACCCACGGTGCGGCCGCCTTCGCGGATCGCAAACCGCAACCCTTCCTGCATCGCGATCGGGTGGATCAACGTCACCACCATTTTGATGTTGTCGCCCGGCATC
>JAGWZT010000481.1 GCA_018971925.1 Lysobacteraceae bacterium
ACCCAGAAATTCGCCAGGCCCGTGATGCCGAGCGCGGTGACGAACAACAGGCCGAGCGCGGACGCGATCAACAATCCGATCATCGTCGTGTCGCGCTGGAAATATTGCGCGCGAATCTGCGAGTACGTTTGCGCCCGTTTCGGATCGATGATTCGACTGGGATCGCTCTTGAGCAGCACGTCTCTTGCCGTTTCCAGGACGCGGTGGCGATCCTGCGGCGCGCTCTGCATGACATAGGCCACGCCGGCATTGTTCGGCAACTGCGGCCAGATCATGGTGTAGTACCGGGTTGCCGGTTGACGCAGGTTGGGAGCCAGAAGCGTGCGAACGATGCCGACTACCCGAACGACGTGCGGGCCGACATACATGCTTTTCCCTAGCGCGTTCTGTCCGGGATACAACTGCTGCGCCAACGACCGGCTGATGATCGCGACAGCAACGTTTTTCTGGTCAGTCACGTATTCATCGGATTGGAAGTTGCGCCCTGCGACGAGATCGAGTCCCAGCGTGCGCAGCAGCCCCGGCGATCCGTCATACACGCTCGGCGATACGCAATCCGTCCCTTCGACCGACATCGCTTGCATTGCCCGGTCGAGGGATTCCTTGTCGGGACAGGTGCCGTAATCGGATTCGCTGCGATTGAGTGGAAGCGAATTATCGATCGCGACCACCGCCTCGACGCCGGGAATCCCGCGCAACGCCGCGAGATCGGCCTGATGCCTCGCCCACGGATTTTCATCCTTGCCGATGCCACTGACCCGGATCACCGACAGGTTTTGCTCGGCCACGCCGGTCGTCAACGATATCCGCTGCACGCGTTGCGCGATCATGAAGGCGACATTGCAGACGATCGCACAGGTGAACGCCACCTGCAGCGTCAACAAGATCGCGGTGAGCTTGTGGCGACGCAGGGTGGAAAGGATCGGGCGGATTTCCATGGGGTTTCTGTACCTTCTGAATTGCATCCGTAGGAGCGGCTGGGGCCGCGATCTGGGTTCAACGGCGATGCGGTCGGGACTTCCGGCCCTCCTACAAGGTTTTCAATTGCAACGCGGGCGGCACCCGGCACGCACGCCACGCAGGCAACAACCCGGCCAGCACACTGGCGACGATCGCGAGCAGCACCGTGATCACCAACATCGACAAATCCATGCTCGCCAGATGCGCGTAATCGTCGGGGCGCCGGCGGATGCTCCAGAGCCCGATTTCCGCGATACCCAGGCCGAGCAATCCACCGGCCACACCGATCAGTACCGACTCGATGCCGAACTGCACGAAGATGTCGCGCTTGCGCGCGCCCATCGCGCGGCGCACGCTGATCTCGCCACTGCGGCGCAGGAACTTGGCCAGCAACAAGGCGACGATGTTCAGCATGGCAACGCCGAGAAACCCGATCGCCAGCCAGAACTGCAGGCGGACGTCATCGGGCACCAGGTTCTCGTGTGCGAGCCAGCCCATCAGGCTGTACAGCTTCGCGTTGGTCGCGGGGCGCTGGAAACGGCCCAGTGCTTTCTGTTCGGCAGAATAGTCGACCAGGAATTGGTGATACGCCTCGGCCTGCGCGGGGGTATCGAGTTGAATCCAGAACTGCACCCAGGTCGATTCCGGATCACGGAGATTCCCCGGCACATATGTCTTGCCCCAACCCGATATGTTGCCGTTGATCTGCAAACTGCGGTCCACCGCGACCGAAAGCGGCAGGAAGAACTTGTCCGAGTCGGAGTATTGTTTGGCGGAAGCGTCCGCATAAAACATCGGCGTCGGCGACCAATCCTTGATGACCCCGACAACGCGATAGTCGTGGTCACCCAGACGCACGCTGCGACCCAC
>JAGWZT010000482.1 GCA_018971925.1 Lysobacteraceae bacterium
TGGAGCGCGGGTTGTGCGAGGTGGATTTCTGCTCGATCGAGATCGCCGGCGACAGGCCCTCGATGTGGTCCACGTCGGGCTTTTCCATCATCGACAGGAACTGCCGCGCGTACGACGACAGCGACTCGACGTAGCGGCGCTGGCCTTCCGCGTACAGCGTGTCGAAGGCAAGCGACGACTTGCCCGAACCCGACAGGCCGGTGATCACGATCAATTGATCGCGCGGCAGGTCGAGATCGATGTTCTTGAGGTTGTGGGTGCGGGCACCGCGGATGCGGATGGTGTCCATGGATGCGGTATCGGGTGCGGTGCGTGGGCAAAAGTAGGTACTATAAACCCCCGCTCGAAATGGGGCCGGTGCGGACGAAATCCACCCAGGGACGAGTCGATGCAGCAGGCGACCGGCGGCGCGTTCGCAGCACGCGCGAAGCACATTTCCAAAGTCATCCTCCAGCGTCTTGGCTTGCTGCGGCCCGCACTGCGTGTTCGCGAGCGCATGCTGGCCGTGCGCAGCAGCGGCAATGAACGCCAGTCGGTTCCAGATGGTCTGCCCGTGCCGCCGGCAGTGCTCAGGATGCGCGTCGCGGGCACCGGCGATTTTGACTGGTTCCTGCAAGGTGGCGAGCGTGCCGAGACAGCCATCCGGGCAATCTTGGGCCGTCACGGCGCCAGGCCGGAGCAATTCGGCGCGATGCTCGATTTCGGTTGCGGCTGCGGCCGCGTGACGCGCCGCTGGAGCGCCTGCACAGGTGTGCATGGCTGCGATCTCAGCGCCGAGGCCATCGCGTGGTGCCGCGCCAATTTGCCGTTCGGCGAATTCGCGACGAATGGTGGCAAGCCGCCGTTGCGCTATCACGACGCCGCGCTCGATTTCGTGTACGCGTTGTCGGTGTTCACCCACCTTGCCGAAGATCTGCAAGGCGCATGGATGCGGGAATTGCGCCGCGTGCTGCGACCGGGCGGCTTGCTGCTGATCACCACGCATGGCGCGGGGTTCACGCAGCATCTCGCGCAGTCCGAGCGGGGGTGTTACGACGACGGCGAGCTGGTGGTCCACTGGCAGGGCGTGGCGGGTTCCAACCTGTGCAGCGCGTTCCACCCGGAGGGCTACCTGCGCGGACCGTTTTCGGAAGGATTCGAACTGCTCGAGTTCGACTCGCAGGGTGCGCTGGGCAATCCGCCCCAGGACCAGGTCCTGCTGCGCAAGTTGGCGGGCTGATGGGGCGCCGCGAGGATCACGCGGCTGGCTTGGCGCTTGGCCGGGAAATGGGTTAGAATTGCGGGTTCGAGCGCGGTGAATCTCGCCCGATCGACCCAGAATAACGACAGAACCAGAGAGCCGAGATCATGTACGCAGTCATTCTTACCGGCGGTCACCAGTACCGCGTCGAGCAGGGCGCCGTCCTGCGCGTCGAAAAACTGGATGCGGAGCCCGATGCCGCGGTCACCTTCGACCAGGTGTTGCTGGTCGGCGAAGGCGAAACCGTCACCGTCGGCACCCCGAACGTCGCGGGCGCCAGCGTCACCGCCAAGGTGCGCAACCACGGCCGCGCCGACAAGGTGCGCATCGTGAAATTCCGCCGCCGCAAGCACCATCGCAAGCAGATGGGCCACCGGCAGCACTACACCGAAATCGAGATCACCGGCATCGCCGGTGGCAGCAAGTAAGGAGAAGCCGCCATGGCACACAAAAAGGGCGTAGGTTCCTCGCGCAACGGCCGCGACTCCAATCCGAAATACCTCGGCGTCAAGCTGTACGGCGGCCAGGCTGTCGAAGCCGGCAACATCATCGTGCGTCAGCGCGGCACCCAGTTCCATCCGGGC
>JAGWZT010000483.1 GCA_018971925.1 Lysobacteraceae bacterium
TCATCGCGGTGGAGATGTTGCGCGGCCCCGACCACATCGCGATGCGCAGCGGCGCGCTCACACGCGCGGCCCTATCGCGCTCTCGTCCCCGACGAGCTGCATGTAGAGTTGCTGCAGGTGCTTGACCAACGGTCCACGCCGGCCATCGCCGATGATGCGGCCATCGATCTCGGATACCGGAGTGAGACCTGCGAAAGTGCCGGTGACGCAGGCTTCCTCGGCGCCATAGACGTCGGTGAGGCTGAAGTCCTTCTCGAACACCGGGATGGCGTTCTCGCGGCAAAGGCGGATGACGTTGGCGCGGGTGATGCCGCCGAGGCAGTACTTGCCGGTGGAGGTCCACACTTCGCCCCGGCGCACGATGAAGAAATGCGTGGAGTTGCAAGTGGCGACGAAGCCCTGCGGATCCAGCATCAGCGCCTCGTCGTAGCCGGCCTTCTGCGCCTGGATGCAGGCGAGGATGCAGTTCAACTTGGAATGGCTGTTGAGCTTGGGGTCCTGCACGTCGGGGGAACCGCGGCGCACGTGCACGGTGAACAGACGGATGCCGCGTTCGACGGTTTCCGGCAGCGGCTCCTTGTACTCGGGCACGATCACGATGGTCGGTGGGCCGATCACGAAGCGTGGGTCCTGGTGAGGCGTGGCCTTGACGCCGCGCGTGACCATCAGGCGGATGTGCACGTGCTCGCGCATGCCGTTGGCGCGCAAGGTTTCGACGATGCGTTCGGTCAGTTGCTCGCACGTCAGACCGATGTCGAGGTCGATGGCCTTGGCGCCCTCGTACAGCCGGTCGAGGTGCAGGTCGAGGAAGGGCAGGCCACCGTCGTGCACGCGCAGGCCCTCCCACACGCCGTCGCCCAGCACGTAGCCGGCGTCGAACACCGAAACCCTGGCCTCGTCGCGTGCGACCAGTTCGCCATTCAAATTGATCCTGATGGCGGCGTTGCGCGCATCGGGCGTGTAATCGTGGGTGCCTTTGGTCACGTTTCGGGCCTCGCTGGCATTTGGTACGGAGGTGGTTCTTCAACCGTTCGCTTTTCTCACTACGCTCAGCGCGAACGGTTGTTCTGGATATGAAGTTGTCCAGGTTTCCCTGAGTGCGCGGCTGAAATTCAGGCCCAGCACTTTATCCGCGACACGCGGAGAATAGCCGTGCTTCAGCAGCGCGTCGGCGACACGCTCGAGCTTGCGCGGTGTGTTGATGTCGGGGATGTAGGGCGGACGGTTTTCGCCCGGTGAGTCCACGCCCTGCTTGCGCCGGTCTTCCGCTTCTTCCGCCATCGCCTTCAACTCGATGCCGGTGACGGTGAAGAACGCCGTGTCCGTGCCGATGCCGACGTGATCCTCGCCGCAGACCTTCAGTGCGTGCGTCATGTGCTGGATGTAGTCGGCCAGCATCGGCTGGCGGTTTTCGGGAGTGAGGAACGGCAGCATGTAGATGCCCATCACGCCGCCCTTGTCGGCCAGCGCCTTCATCTCTTCGTCGCGCTTGTTGCGCGGGTGCATGAACACCGCGCGGCAGCCCGCGTGCGTGATCAGCGGTGGCTTGCGCGAAAGCGCGATGGCCTCGGCGGTGGTCCGGGTGTTGGAATGGCTGAGATCCAGCGCCACACCCAGCGCATCCATGCGCGCGACGGCCTGGCGTCCGAGGTCGGTAAGGCCGCCGGTTTCGCCATCGAGGCAGCCGTGGCCCAGCGGCGTGTCGTGGTTGTAGCTCAACTGCATGATCAGCACGTCGAGCCGGCGAAACAGGTCGATGCGTTCGAGCTTGTCGGCCAGCATCGAGGCCGCCTCGAACGAGAAGATCACGGCCAGCTTGTTCTC
>JAGWZT010000052.1 GCA_018971925.1 Lysobacteraceae bacterium
TTCGAGGCCTCAGTGACTTTCAACCACGCCAAACCCTTCGCCCCGAACTTCGCCGCGTGCGCGGCGAGGTCGTCGATCTGCTTGCGCGACAGATCGGCGCCACCCGGCACACGCAGCGCCGTGACACGGCCGTCGGGATCATTCGCCGGCCCCGAGAAGACCTTGAATTCGAGATGCTTCACCGCATCGGCCACGTCGACCAGCTCAAGATCGAAGCGCAGGTCGGGCTTGTCGGAACCATAGCGTCTCATCGCCTCCGCCCAGGTCATGCGCGGGAATGGATCGGGAAGTTCGATGCCACCGGTCTCGCGGAACACGTCGCGGATCATCGCCTCGACGGTGTCCTGCACGCCGCGTTCCTCGACGAATGCGAACTCCATGTCGAGCTGGGTGAATTCAGGCTGGCGGTCGGCGCGCAGATCCTCGTCGCGGAAACAGCGCGCGATCTGGTAGTAGCGGTCGAAGCCCGCGATCATCAAAAGCTGCTTGAACAACTGCGGCGACTGCGGCAGCGCGTAGAACTGCCCCGGGTGCACGCGCGATGGGACGAGGTAATCGCGCGCGCCTTCCGGCGTTGCCTTGGTCAGGATCGGCGTTTCGATGTCCTGGAACCCGCGCGCATCCAGCCAGCGGCGCAGCGCCTGCACCAGCTTGATGCGGGTACGCATCACCTTCTGCATTTCCGGGCGGCGCAGGTCGAGGTAACGGTACTTCAGCCGCATTTCCTCGTTGGGATTTTCATGCAGTGCGAACGGCAGGTCCCGCGCGGCGTTCAGCAGCTCGATGGATTCGGCAACCACTTCGTAGCGGCCGGTCGGAATTTTTTCGTTGATATTGCTGCGCACACGCACCGTGCCGCTGACGCGCAGGCAATCCTCGTAACCGACTTTCGACGCGATCCTGAACACGTCGGCCCGGTCGGGATCGGCCACGATCTGCACAACGCCCTCGTGGTCGCGCAGGTCGATGAACACCACGCCGCCATGGTCGCGGCGCGCGTCGGCCCAACCGCACAGGGCCACCTTGTGGCCGGCTTCGGCCTCCCCGATCAAGCCACAATAATGGCTGCGCATCACCCACGCTCCGCACGCCGGCCAAGCCGGCAAGGCAAACGGGGAATGCTAAGCGGGGCGCCGCCTGCGCGCAATCGGCTTCGTGGAAAGTCAGGGCGAAGGCGGGCGCTTGCGCGATGCCGGTGGCATCGCGTGCCCGACTGACGGGGCGCGCCGGGAGCGCGCCCGAACGCCGAGGCGGCGCGCAGGGTGAGCGCCATGGATGGCGCGAGTAGCGCCCGGACAAGGATGACCGGGTCGGCGCCCGCACCACGGACGGTTGCTCGCCGTCATCCCGTACCGTAACCAAGCAGTCACTCTCGACCGGGTGAAACCGCCAATCCAGCGACGCAGCGATCAGGGGCGATCGCAATCAAGAACGCTCGCGCGCGCGGTTCCGCAGCAGCACCTTGTCGGCACGGCGCAAGGTCGATTCCAGCGGTTCCCCGGCCTCGCGCACGGCCCAACCCAGCGAGAACACCGCCGGCATGCCGTCATGCGACGCGGCGGCCAGCCGGTCCGCCAGCTCGCGCACCGAGTCGATGGTCGCGCGAGGCAGCACGACCGCGAACTCGTCGCCGCCCATCCGCACGACCTCGTCGTCCGAGCCCGCATGGTTCTTCAGCAGGTGTGCAAGGTCGCGCAACACCGCGTCGCCGCGTGCGCGGCCCTCGCTGGCGTTCAATTGCCGGAAGTAATCCACGTCGACCACCACGCAGCCCCATTCCTGGTCGACGGTCGTCTGCATCGCGAACGCATCGAGGTAACGCCGGGTATGACAGCCGGTCAGCGGATCGCGGCGGTTCTGCTCGCGCACCCGCAGTTCATAGCGGTGCCGCAGGGTGACGTCCTGCGCCGAGCCCAGCACGTAAGGCGCCGGTTCGGCCTCGGGATGGCAGACGAACTGGTACTGCCACACGCGTCGTTCGCCGTTGCGCGACACGAAGTGCAGCAACCCGGTATCCCGCTTCAGGCTGCGGGTGCGATCAAGGTAATCGTCCCAATGCTCGTGCGCTTCCTCGGCCACGAAGTCCGACAGCGCGCGCCCGGTCATGTTTTCGCGCTCGTAGCCGAGCGCATCGGCCATGGCGGCGTTCACCCACAGCAGGCGCCCGTCGGGATCGTGCATCCATACCATGGCCAGCCCGGATTCGATCAGATCCTCGTAGCGGGCTTCGGCCTCGTCCAACGCGCCCTGCGCGGCCCGCTGGCCGGAAACATCGCGCACCAGCATCAGGTGCGATGGCACGGCCGCGTGCGGCAGATTGCCCATGTCGGTGATCACGTCGAACAGCTCGCCACTGGCCTTGCGATGTTTCCAGGCAACGCTGCCCGGCGGAAGCGCGCGGCCCTCCTTGCGCAGGTACGCGTGCAAGCGGGCCGCCTCCTCCTCCGCGAACAGATCCGGCAGGCGCAGCCGCAGGATGCCCTCGCGGTCATGGCCATAGCACTGCAACGCCGCGGGATTGGCATTGAGGATGCGCAGTTCCGGGCCGGCGAACTCCACCACCGGCAGCGGATTCAGGTCGAACCAGACGCGCTGTTCATCGGCGCGCCGGCGGATGACGCTCTGCAACCCAAGCTCGTCGGAAATGTCACGTGCCACGCCGAGCAGCCCGGCGATCCGCCCGCGCGTGTTGTGCAGCGGATACTTGCCGACCAGGAAGGAACGTTCACCGTCGGGCGTCTGCTGCGTTTCGCGGAACAGGGTCGGCAGATCACGGTCCAGGCAGACCTTGTCGTTCTCCTCGAATGCCAGCGCCACGGGGCCCGGATCAAGTTCATTGTCGCGCCGGCCGATGATGTCCGCGGGCTGGCGCCCGACCAGCGCGGCGGCTTCGGCGTTGGCGAAGCGGTAGCGATGCGTGGCGTCCTTCACGAACACCGGGCCATTGCTGCGTTCGCACAGGACTTGCGCCAGCTCGGTCATCCGCCGCAGGCTCGAGAGCACCAGGATCATCGAGTAGCCTGCAGCCGAAAGCGCCAGCAGGCCCGCCATCACCAGCGCCCACACCAGGAAGGGCCCATGGAAGTCCCGATCGCTGGTGGCGGCCAGCACCGCCAGCATCACCGCGGGAATCACCAGCAGGCCGATGCCCGCCCAGCCGCACCAGCGCAATGCCGCGCCTGCGCCGGGTATTGCCCCGACGATGCCGAAATTTTGCGGATGCCTGGTCACGATGTACGCCTGAACGCTCTTCGCACCGCGAAACCGCGGCGTCGATGCGCTCTCTGCAAGAGCCATGCTCACCCCGGCCCGTAGTACATCGTTGAAACACTTGTTGACGCGATGCGGGCGAAAGGTTGATGTGCGTCTCATCCGGCGCATCACGCGACACGTTTGTTCACGCACGCATCAACGTGGACTTGCCGAACAGGCTTTCCACCAGGTCCACCACCAGTTCGGCGGTGCGGTTGTGCTCGTCCAGCGCCGGATTCAGTTCCATGATGTCCAGCGATCCGGCGCGGCCACTGTCGGCGATCATCTCCATGCACAACTGCGCTTCGCGATAGCCGGGCCCACCCGGCACCGTCGTGCCCACTGCCGGCGCGATCGAGGGGTCGAGGAAATCGACGTCGAAACTCACGTGCAGGTGCGTGTCGGCATCCATGCCGTTCAGCGCTTCCTCCATCACGCGCCGCATCCCCACTTCGTCGATGTAGCGCATGTCGTAGATGTCGAGGCCGACATCGTGGACCAGACGCTTTTCCTTGGGATCGACCGAACGGATGCCTATCTGGCGTATCGCGTCCGGCGCGACCGCGGGTACCGTGCCACTCAGTGAAATCAGCGCTTCCGGTCCCCGGCCGCACAGGCAGGCTACCGGCATGCCGTGGATGTTCCCGGACGGCGTGATTTCGGCGGTGTTGAAGTCTGCGTGCGCATCCAGCCAGAACACCCGCAGCTTGCGCCCGCGTTCTCGGCAATGCCGGGCGACCGCGCTGATCGACCCGATCCCGAGGCAGTGGTCCCCGCCCAGCAGGATCGGCATGCGATCCGCCTCCAGCTCCGCCAGCTCGGCCTGCATCAGCGCACGATTCCAGGCGACCACTTCGGCGAGATGGCGGTAGCCGTCGTGCGGGGGCTGCCATGGATTCAGCGGGCCGGAAAGGTTGCCGCGATCGACAACGTTCAGCCCGCGCGCCGCCAGCGCCTGCGGCAGGCCCGCCACACGCAGCGCCTCGGGGCCCATGGATGCACCACGCGCCCCCGCGCCGATGTCGGTGGGCGCACCAATCAGGGAAATCGAATTCGCTTTGCCGGTCACGCGTCACCACCCGCCGCTTGCAACGAACCTCGAAGCATACCCGCCGGGCGCAACGGGGGCCACCCGCGCATCAGGATGTAGCGATGGCCTCATCCAGCGCGGCGGTCAGATCCGCGACCACGGCGTTGGCCACCATCCGCTCGCGGCATGGCGTGCGCCCGGACAGCAACTTGTCGAGCGCACGCGAGAGGTTGCCCACGACAACCAAGCCGTAGTTCGGTGCCGACCCCGACAACTTGTGCGCAACGTCGCGCAGGCGCAGCCATGGCGCCTCGTCGCAGCCGTCCGCGCAAGCGTTCCACGCGGAAACGAGCGCAGCCCTGCGCTCCGGGAGTTCCTGCATGAAATGCCGCCGCAGCGCCTCGAACTGCTCCCGGAATTCGATTTCGCGAGGATCTGTTTCAGCGCCCATCATTCGCTCGCGTCCACCGCACCTTGCCAATTGCGGGTGCGACAGCCTGATTCGAACAGACGACCTGCCGCTTGCAAGACGGCAATTTCATCGATTCTGGATAACCACAAGCACATGATAGTAAAAATGTTCTACAAACGACGTCAGCCGGGAGCAGTATTCCCGTCATCCGCATTTCACCCAAATCCTCATGGCCACCTTCCGCGAGCGCGGCGGCCGCTTCCAAGCCGCTGTAAAACGCCGTGGCTTCCCGCCCACCAGCCACGCCTCGATCGCAGAGCCGAAACCAGGATCCGGGTAACCCAGGTTGGAGCGGACATGAACGGTGGCCGGTACCGCCGCGCGCCGACACTGGAGCATTCTGATTCGCGACCTGATGAACCGCTACCGCCACGACACACTGCCAGACAACCCCGGCCAACACTTCAGGCCTGCGCCTTCTTGAGAAAGGACCGCAAGACGAATGGAACCGATTCGGATCCAAATTTACTGAATGACTTGGTGTTTCACGATCTTCGCCATGAAGCCACCTCTGCACGCAGGGCATATTCCGGTGCATCGGCATGCCCTGCATGGTCTGGCCCATCTTTGAGCCTTGACTGCTCGACACGTCACTTGCGAACGCGGGCGGGATTGCGGCTATCAGGATGACCCCCGGCAAAACGCGACGTGTTTTCATGGTCCGTTCTACCCGGGTTGCGGTGGACGTTGTTCGTTGCGTTGGCGCAGCCTCCGGCGTTCGAGCAACCGGAACGCCGCGGGGATCACCAGCATGGACAGGATTGGCGCCGTGATCATGCCGCCGATCATCGGCGCGGCGATGCGCCGCACCAGTTCCGAACCCGCACCGCCGCCCAGCATGATCGGCAGCAGGCCCGCGACAACCACCGCTACCGTCATCGCGATCGGACGCACGCGCAGCAGCGCACCTTCATGGATCGCGTCGTCCAGTGCCGCATGGGTCAATTCGCCGGCGTCGATCCGGCGCTGCCACGCGTGGCGCAGGTACAGCACCATCACCACGCCGAACTCCGCCGTCAGGCCCGCCAGGGCGATGAAGCCGATCACCACCGCGACCGACACCGCATAGCCCAGCAACCACGTCAACCAAAGGCCGCCGACTAGCCCCAGTGGCACGGTCAACAGGATGATCCCGGCCTGCGCCGCATCGCGAAAGACCAGGTAGATCAGCAGGAACACGATCGCGAGCGTTGCCGGCACCACCAGCTCCAGACGCTGCTCGGCGTGTTGCAGGTACTGGAATTGCCCGGCCCAATCCAGCGTGTACCCGGATGGCAGTTGCACCTGCTGGGTGACCGCTTGTTTCAGCGAAGCCACGACGCCACCCAGATCACTGGACGACGTGTCGACGTAGACATAGGTCGTCGGTACGCCATCCTCGCTGGTGATCATCGGTGGTCCACCAGTCACGGTCAGATCCGCGACCTGGCCAAGCGTCACCTGCGCGCCGCCGGACGCCACGATCGGCAATGCGCGCAACGCCGCCAGCGAGTCGCGTTCGCTGCGCGGATAACGCAACACGATCGGGAACCGTTCCAGCCCTTGCACCGTTTCGCCGATTGGCTCACCGCCAACCACTGTGCCGATCAGCGCTTGCACATCCTGCTGGGTCAAGCCGTAACGCGCGGCAGCATCGCGATGGATGCGAACCTGCACGTAGCGGCCACCGGCACTGCGTTCGGCAATCGCGGAGCTGACACCCTGCACGGTCTTCGCGACCCCTTCGATCTGCTGCGCGATGCGTTGCAACTCGCCGAGGTCGGGTCCCATCACCTTGATGCCGATCGGCGTCTTGATCCCGGTGAGCAGCATCTCGGTACGGCTGCGGATCGGAAACACGAACAGGTTGGTGAGGCCCGGCACCCGCACCGCGTGGTCGAGTTCCTCCCTCAGCTTGTCCATGGTCATGCCCGCACGCCATTCGCTCTTCGGCTTGAAGGTGATCGTGGTGTCGAACATCTCCAAGGGTGCGTTGTCCGTGGCGGTGTCGGCCCGGCCGGCGACGCCGAACACATGCGCGACCTCCGGTACCGTCTTCAGCATCCGGTCGGTCTGCTGCAGCAACTGCGCGGCCTTGCCCGCGGACAAGCCCGGCAATGCGGTCGGCATGTACAGCAGCGTGCCCTCATCCAGCGGCGGCATGAATTCACTGCCGAGGCGCGACAGCGGCAGCAGGGCCGACGCCAGCACGATCGCCGCGACGATCAGCACCGTGCGCGGCGCTCGCAGCACCCAGGCCAGCATCGGGCGATAGATCGCACTGACCAGCCGGTTGACCGGATTGGCGTGTTCCAGGCGGATGCGCCCACGCACCAGATAACCCATCAACACCGGGATCAGCGTGACCGACAACCCGGCGGCGGCGGCCATCGAATAGGTTTTGGTGAAAGCCAACGGCTTGAACAGGCGACCTTCCTGTGCCTGCAAGGCGAACACCGGCACGAAGGAGAGCGTGATCACCAGCAGGCTGAAGAACAGCGCGGGCCCGACTTCCGAGACGGCATCGCCAACCAGTTTCCAGCGCTCGCGCGCGTCCGGTTCACGCTGGTCCGGATGCGCATCGCGCCAGGCTTCCAGATGCCTGTGGGTGTTCTCGATCATCACCACCGCCGCATCCACCATCGCACCGATCGCGATCGCGATGCCGCCCAGCGACATCAGGTTGGCCGAAACCCCCTGCAGGTCCATCACGATGAACGCGGCCAGCACGCCCAACGGCAGCGTGATCACCGCGACCAGCGACGAGCGCAGGTGCCACAGGAAAAGCACGCACACCAGCGCGACGATGATGAATTCCTCCAGAAGCCGCTGGCCGAGCGTGTGCACCGCGGCCCGGATCAGCTTCGAACGGTCGTAGGTGGGGACGACTTCGACCCCGGCCGGCAGGCTCTTCTGCAGTTCGGCGAGCCGCACCTTGACTGCATCGATCGTCGCCAGCGCGTTCCTGCCGTAGCGCATGATCACGAGGCCACCGACCACTTCGCCTTGCCCGTCCAGCTCCGCGATCCCGCGACGAAAGGTCGGTCCGCGCCGGATCGTGGCCACGTCACTCAACAACATCGGCGTGCCATCCTTGCCGGTCGCCACCGGAATGCGCGCAAAGTCCTCGCGCGATTGCAGATAGCCCTCGCTGGACACCATCAGCTCGGCTTCGCCCTGCTCGATCACCGAACCGCCACTGGCGCCGTTGGCCTGCTTGATCGCGCTTTCGACCTGCGGCACGGTCAGCCCGCGTGCGGCCAGCGCCTGCGGATCGAGCACCACCTGCCAAGCCTGCACCATGCCGCCGACCGTGGCGACCTCGGCGACGTTGGGCACGGTCTTCAGGCGATAGCGCATGAACCAATCCTGCAGCGCCGTCAACTGGCCAAGATCGTGTTTGCCGCTGCGATCGACCAGCGCGTATTCGTAGATCCAGCCCGCGCCGGTCGCATCGGGACCGAGCGCGGGGCTGACATTTGACGGCAACTTGTCGCGCGCCTGGCTCAGGTATTCGAGTACACGCGAACGCGCCCAGTACGGATCGGTGCCGTCGGCGAACAGGATATACACGAAGGAATCGCCGAAGAAGGAATAGCCGCGCACGGCGGTCGCACCCGGCACCGACAGCATCGTGGTGGCCAGCGGATAGGTCACCTGATCCTCCA
This sequence comes from Lysobacteraceae bacterium, assembly GCA_018971925.1. Taxonomy (GTDB): domain Bacteria; phylum Pseudomonadota; class Gammaproteobacteria; order Xanthomonadales; family Rhodanobacteraceae; genus 66-474. The sequence continues at coordinate 8,402 of JAGWZT010000052.1, forward strand.
CGAGTTGCGGGGATTGCCCGGGCCACGCGGTGCGCACGATCACCTGGGTGTCCGAAAGATCGGGCAGCGCATCGAGCGGCGTGCGCAGCAGCGAGAGCGTGCCGGCGATGGCCAGCACCAGCGCGACCAGCAACACCATGCCGCGGTTGGCGATCGACCAGCGGATGATTTTTGCGATCATGGCTGATCTCCGTGCCCGTTCGATGCGGAAGCCGCCGGCATCTTCATGCCGGACATCGCCGGTCTTTTCCCTTCTCCCTCCGGGGAGAGCTGCAATCCATGGCCGAGAGTTCCGTAGTGGTCCGCATGGCCGGATGGGGGTTCGGACTTGCCGGATGGCGCATGACCAGCGCCCATCCGTTGCAACGCGCCGGATAGACTGGCTTCCGAATCGATCAGGAACTGCCCGGACGTCACGATGCGCTCGCCGCCTTGCAGGCCGGCGAGGACGGCGGTCATGCCACCGGACGAGCGCCCCGTCTTCACGAGCACCGGCTTGAACTGCCCATCACCCAACGCCTCGATCACGTGTGTATCGATGCCATCGGCGATGATGGCTCCGGTCGGTACAAGCGGATGCGGTGCGCTGGCCGCGCCTTGAATACTCAGATCGACGAACATGCCGGGCGCGAGCTCACGGCCGGGATTATCGAGCACGATTCGCGCGCGCTGGGTGCGCGTGACCGGGTCGACATCGGGCAGCAATTGCTCAACTTCACCGCGGAAAGTTTCATCTGGCAGTGCGCTGATCGTGGCGGTAATCGGCGTGCCCGCGCTGATGCCGCGGCTCTGGGCTTGCGGAATCGCAGCATCGACCCAGACCTTGTCGAGGCCGTTGAGGGTCATGATCGGCATGCCTTGGCCGACCTGCTGGCCTTCCTTCACATCGAGTTGACTGACCACGCCATCGATGGGCGCGCGCAGGGTGATCGTGCCGCTACTCGCGCGCAGACCGCGAATCGTCGCTTCGTCCATGCCCAACGCGTGCAGGCGCGCGCGCGCTGCCACGCGCAGTGCGCGTCCCTCGGCGGACTTGGCCACGCCCAGCGCGAAGTATTCCGCCGCTGCGGCGCTCCACTGCGGAGCGAGGAT
>JAGWZT010000484.1 GCA_018971925.1 Lysobacteraceae bacterium
GAATTGGTATCTGACGCCGGTCACGCAGTACGCCGACCTGACCGCGTTGCAGTCGTTGCCGCCCGCCACCAGTCAGGTGCACGCATCGACCCGGCGTGACGGCGACACGAATGTCACCACCGTCACGCTGACGGTGCCGAAGTCGTCCGCGGCAGTCGCCCTGTTCCAGCACGTGTCCATCCGGCGCTCCACGCATGGTGACTCCGTGTTGCCCATCCTGTGGAGCGGCAACGACATCACGCTGTGGCCCGGCGAATCGGTGACCCTGACCGCGCGTTACGCCGCGGACGCCGCCGCGGTGCCGGTGGTCGAAGTGAGTGGGTGGAACGTTGCGGCGCAGGATGTTCCAGCCGGGGTTGGACCGGCCCCGGCGGCGATGGACACGAAACGGCAATGAAGGCCGAGGGCAGGCGCCGGGTGCGGTTGACGCGGGATCGAATGGAATACCGGAATCGACTTTCATGATGCGTGCAACCATCGACGATGTGGCCCGCGTGGCGGGAACGTCGCGCAAGACCGTATCGCGGGTGCTCAACAACGAGCCGAACGTGCGCGAGTCCACGCGCAGGCAGGTCCTGGACACCATCAGCGCGCTCAAGTACCGGCCGCTGACTTCGGCGCGCAGCCTTGCCACCAACCGTTCCTTCATGGTCGGCCTGTTGTACGACAACCGCTCACCCAGTTACATCATGGAAGTGCAGGCTGGCGTGCTGGAAGCCTGCGAGGCGCAGCACTACAGCATGATGGTGCAGCCACTGGTTTCGGCGACGCCGGATTTCGTGGAACGCACCGAGGACATCCTGTCCCGGCACCGGCCGGACGGTCTGATCCTGACGCCGCCGATCACCGACCACCCGCAATTGCTGGACAGCCTGCGCCGGAACGACATTCCGTTTGCCTCGATTGCGCCCATACACGCCAAGGGTTGCATCGGTGTGGTTTTGCGCGAGCGCGAAGCCGCCGCGGCAATGGTGGCGCACCTGGTGTCGCTGGGGCATCGTCGCATTGCCCACATTCTCGGCGATCCCAGGCACGGTGCCGGCATCTGGCGCCTGGCCGGCTACCGCGATGGCCTCAGGCATGCCGGGTTGAAGGAAAACCCGGCGTACATGGTCCAGGGCCAGTTCTCGTTCGAGTCGGGCGTGGCCGCGGCACGTCGGCTGCTGGCCTTGAGGCAGCGCCCAAGCGCGATTTTCGCGGCGGACGACGACATGGCCATCGGCGCGATCTGGGCGGCGTCCGAGGCGGGGCTGGCGGTTCCCGGCGACGTCTCGATCTGCGGATTCGACGACACCACGCTCGCGACCCAGGTCTGGCCGCCGCTGACCACCGTCCATCAGCCCGTGCGTGAAATGGGCCGGCGCGCCACCGAAGAACTTCTGCGCCGAGTGCACGGCAAGGGCGAAGCCGCCATGGTCGAGGTCGATTACGAAATGTGCATTCGGGCCTCCACCGCGCCCGCGCCGTAGCCCGGTTCGCGTACCATCGGGACATGCCGTCCATGTTCACAGCTCATGCACGGTCTGCCGTTTCGATCGTCTGGAGAATCAGTGCATGATCACCGCCCGGAACCCCGCGAAGTCGTCCAGAACGTTCCACTTCATTTCCGGCCTGCCGCGCTCCGGCAGCACGCTGCTGGCCGCAATCCTGCGACAGAATCCGCGCTTCCACGCCGGCATGACCAGCCCGGTCGCCGACATCATGGGTGCCGTGGTGGCGGAAATGAGCAGCAAGAACGATTTTTCCTACGCGATTTCCGACGCCGCGCGCGTTGCGGTGCTGCGCGGGCTGGTCGAGAACTTCTATTCCGCCGCCGGTGG
>JAGWZT010000053.1 GCA_018971925.1 Lysobacteraceae bacterium
GGTACGTCGCCCGGCGGCAGGGGCTTGCCGTTCATGCCATCGACGGTGTCGCGGCGACGCGCACGCGCGACACGCGCATCGGGCTTTCGCTGAGGATGCGGGTGAAGAAATCCGCCGAACGCGAGATCACCTTGTCGCGTTCGCCATCGACCGTGATCATGTGGTAGCTGTCGTTCAACAGCACCGTTTCGGAAGGACCCGTGATGCGGCGTTCGATCACGCGCGCGTTGCGCACGCTGGCGATGTCGTCGTCGGCGGCGTGCATGATCAGCGCCGGTGCGCGCACGTCCTGCAGGCGCGGGCGCACGTGCCACACCAGCTTGTGGAATTCCGCCAGCGACGGCCACGGGTTGCCGGGCAGGCCGGCCGCCGCGCTCTGGCCGTCCAGCATCGCGCCGGCGATGCGCATGCGCACGCGCTCGTCCTTGATGCCGTAGGGAAAGCTTTCCATGAAACGTCGCTGCCTGAAAAGGCCCAGCCCGCACACCAGCGGCAGCAGGAACGAAAGCCGCGCCATGCGCGGGATCGTCCAGCCGTCGTAGAACAGCGTGCTGCCATAAAGCCCCAGGCCGTCCACCCACTGCGGCTTTTCGATCGCAAGGTTGAGCGCCAGCACCGATCCCATCGAGAGGCCGGCCACGAACAGGTGATCGACTTCGCGGCGCAAGCGGTCGGCACCCTCGCGCACGCTGCGCGCCCAGTCATGCCAGCCGGTCTTGAGCAAATCCGCCTCGCTGCCGCAATGGCCGGCCAGCTGCATGCCGTACACGGTGAAGCCGGCGCGATTCAGGCCTTTGCCCACGAAACGCATTTCCGCCGGCGTGCCGGTGAGGCCGTGGATCAGCAGCACCCCTGCACGTCCGCCGCGCAGCAGGAAATCCGCCTGTTTGATCATGGATTGGGTCATCGTCGCCCCTGCCTGACTGACTCATTCAACCGAGCTGTTGCCCGGTGACCAATACGACCCCGACGACGATCGTTCCTATCCCCACCCAACGGCGCAGCGAAATGCGTTCATTCAGGATGTGGCGGCTGGCCAGCACCACCCCGACGTAGCCCAGCGCGGTGAACGGGAACGCGATGCTGAGCTGGGTGCGCGACAGCGCGGCGAACCACAGCACGAACTCAAGTGCATACACCGTCACGCCCAGCGCAATCCACGGCGAATGCAGCACCTTGTGCAGCAGCGACGGCGCGCCGGCGCCGCCGGTTTCGTGGCCGACGCCGAGTTTGAAGCACACTTGTCCGGTCACGTCGCAGGCGACCGAACCGAGCAGCAGCAGCAGGGTGGCAAGGGTGGCTGTCATGGATAAGGGGTGTCTTTGCGCGCCGGGCGCGGTGCGCGCCGGTCTGCGGCCAAGCGCCTATTGTCGCCGATTTGCCGGCCGGATTGGCCGGATCGCGCGCGACGCCGGGTGACAGCATCCTCCTGCCGCCTTTCAGCGAGGTTTCGTGGCCTACAGGCGGGCGCTGCGGTCAGCCGCGAGCAAGGCTGCAAAGACCGCATCGGAATCGAGGTCGCGCGTGAACAGCATCGCCTGGAAACGTTCGCCCATTTCACCCGGCAGGGTCAGGCGCTTGACCTGTTGCGCCAGCGCATAGCGCGCGGCTTCGTCCGTCGCGCCGTCGTAGGCGGCGGCGAACACGGCATCGAGCCCCGACGCAATCAGGAATTCGGACTGGAAGGCATGGCTCGCCAACTCGAAGCCGGCGCCGATGCCGGCTTCGGCGAGCGCGGTGAAATCGACCGATGCGGTGATGTCCTGCAGTCCCGGCATGCTCAGCGGATCGGCGTGTGCGCGGTGGCGGTAGTGGCACAACAAGGTCCCGTCGCGGCGCTCGGGCAGGTAGAACTCGCGGCGCACGTAACCGTAATCGACGAACAGCGCCGCGCCGCGCGTCTGTTCGCCCGCGATCGCCTCCAGCCACCAGGGCAGTTGCGGCAGCACTTCCGAGCGGTAGCCATCCTCGAACTCGCGCCCGAGGCTGCGCTGCAGGTGCCGTACCGCGCCTGCGACCAGGGGGTCGGCCGGACGGTCGGTACGCACGAACGCGCCGTTGCCGTTGGCGTCGATGTGTTCCTCGAAAACCTCGCCGCCTTGTGTCGTGAAGCGCGTGACGGGCAACGCGTCCAGCACTTCGTTGGCGAACAGCACGCCGGCCCACGCATGCTGCGGTGGACGATCCAGCCATGCGCAACGCGCGAACAATTCCGTCGGCAGGTCGGTTTGCAGGCGTTCGCGCTGGCGTTCGCGCAAATCCGCCGAAGGTTCCAGCAGCCAGTAGTGCCGCGGCAGCGCATCGAGCGCCTGCAGTTCCAGCAGGCAGTCGCGTGCGAACACGCCGCTGCCGCCGCCGAGTTCGAACCAGATGGCATCCTTGCCGCAGGCGCGCAACGCGGGCGCCATCGCGCGCGCGACGCAGCGCGCGAACAGTGGTCCGAGTTCCGGCGCGGTGACGAAGTCGCCGGCTGCGCCAAATTTCAGCCGGCCCGCGCTGTAATACCCGAGGCCGGGCGCGTACAGGCAGCGCTCCATGAAACGCGCGAAAGAAACCGGGCCGGACGCCGCGATTTCCTTGCGAATGGCGTCGGCCAGCCGCGCGGAGTGTGCGGCTTCCTCGACGGAGGGCTCGGGCAGGGTGGTGTCCACGCTGGCGGATTCGCCTGATTTGAGGCACGCTTCAAACGTGCAGGATAACGGGCGGAGGCAGCATGAGCGAAACGCACCCGGTTGCCCTTGTCACCGGCGCCGCGCGCCGGGTTGGCGCGGTCATCGCGCGCACGCTGCACGCAGCGGGCTACGACGTGGCGTTGCATTACCGCAAATCGCGCGGTGAGCTGGATGCATTGGCGGGCGCGCTGGAAGCGCGGCGCGCGCATTCGACGCTGGTGTTGCAGGCCGATCTCGCCGACGGCGCGCAGTTGCCGGGGCTGGTCGATGCCGTCGTCGCGCGCTTCGGACGGCTGGATGCGCTGGTCAACAATGCCTCGATTTTTCATCCGACGCCGCTGGGTGAAATCACGGCGGCGCAATGCGATGAATTCTTCGCCGTCAACGCGCGCGCGCCGCTGCTGCTGGCGCAGGCCGCCGCGCCACACCTGAAAGCGGCGCACGGCGCCATCGTCAACGTCACCGACATTTACGCCGAGCGTCCGTTGCCGCAACACGTCGCATATGGCGTGAGCAAGGCGGCACTGCGCATGGCGACCGCGGCGCTGGCGCAGGCGCTTGCGCCCGCGGTGCGCGTCAACGCGGTGGCACCGGGTGCGATCCTGTGGCCGGAAAGCAAGTCCGATGCGGACCGTGATGCGGTGCTGGCACGCATCCCGTTGCAGCGCACCGGCACGCCCGAAGAAATCGCGAACACGGCGTTGTGGTTGATCCGAGATGCCGGCTATGTCACCGGCCAGACTGTCCGCGTGGATGGTGGCCGCACGCTTGCCGGATGAGCCGTTCCTGAAAGGTCGCGCCCGATGACTTGAACAACGGCGCGGACGTCGGCATGTTGATGGGCATCCACGCGCATCGAGGACGACGATGACCGCTTCCGTGCCCGCCACCGCCGGCCAGCCTTCGCAACGGATCGCACAGCAGATCCTCGACTTCCTTTCGGATATCCCGCGCAGCCGCGAGCAACCCAGCGAGCATCCGCAAGCACGCGTCGAAGCCATCGCGCTGGCGGCGCGTCGCAAGGCATTCCTGGCTTCGTCGTCCCTGGCGTTGCCGCCGGGTCCGTTGGGCTGGTTCACCGTGCTGCCGGAGCTGGTCGCGATCTGGAAGATCCAGGCACAGATGGTGGCCGACATCGCTGCCGCCTGTGGCCGGCACACTACCCTCACGCGCGAGCAGATGCTGTATTGCCTGTTCCGGCATGCGGCTGCGCAGGCGGTGCGTGACCTTGCCGTGCGCGCGGGGCAACGCTGGATCGTGCACGCGGCCACCGCCCACACGCTGCGCGGCGTTGCGCATCGCATCGGCGTCAAATTGTCGGAGCGCGCATTGGGCTCGTCGCTCGCGCGGATGCTGCCGGTCGCCGGTGCGCTGGGCGTCGGTGCGTACGCGTGGTACGACACACGGCAGGTCGCGCGCACCGCGAGCGGCATGTTTTCGCGCGAGGTGGAGTTCATTCCCGTCGATCGAAGCACCGAAGTCCGGGCGCGGCACGTCGAACGTGACAGGGCGCAAGCGGCGCGCGAAGCCGGACTGTGAGGATTCGCGGGCGGGTTCGCCGTCCTTCCGCCTTGCATACCGTATTGGCGGGATTCGCCGCTTCGCGGCTGCTCCCGCCCTACCGGAATGCGTAGGGCGGGTGCCAACCCGCCGTTCAGCGGACCGCGTCGGCGGGCAGGCGTTCCAGCTTCGGCAGATTCGGCTCGAGTTGCTGCCGGCGTTCCTGCATGGTCGCGCCGGTAAACGGTTCACGTAGATCGGGCGCGAGATCGGCCAGTGGCGCCAGCACGTGCGCGCGCTCGAACTCTTCACGCGTCAGATCGGTGGTGCAGCGGTCGCCTTCGCACCACAGCGCGATGTCGAGATCGAGCGTGCGGTCGGCGTAGCGCGGCAGGCGGCGATCGCGACCCGAGGCGTCTTCCAGCGCGCGCAGCCAACCGCGCAGGCTGTCGCGATCCATGTCGCAATCGAATGCCGCCGCGTTGTTGAGGAACGCCGCGCCAGCGAATCCCACCGCGGCGCTGCGATAGGTCGGCGACACTTCGAGTGCACCGAACCGTTCGCGCAACGCGCGCAGCGCGCCGGCGAGACGCCGTTCGGGATCGACGTTGGAGCCGAGGCTCAGGTAAACGCGCGCCATGTCATTCCGGCTTCGTGCCGCGCTCGATCACGACGCCCACTGCTTTCGAACCGGTGACCGCGCCCGGCTTGGCGAGTCTCAGTCGCACCCACGGTACGCCGAACTCGTCGCGGACGATCGCCGCGCAACGCTCGGCCAGGGTTTCCACCAGTTCGAACTGGGACGCTTCGATGAAGGCGATCAGGCGCTTGGAGACCGCCTTGTAGTTGACCGTTTCCTCGATCTTGTCGCTGGCGGCGGGTTTGCGGTTGTCGAATGCCATCTCGATATCCAGCACCACCTTCTGGCGAAGGTTGCGTTCCCAGTCGTAGATGCCGATGACGGTTTCGACTTCGAGCGCTTCGATGAAAACGGTGTCCACGTTCAAGGAACCTCGGGCAAGGTCTGCAAATCCCAGCGCGGCAGCACTTTGATCTCGGGACCAGTGGTTTGGCCGGCCGCAAGCCGGATCGAACCCGCCAGCGCGATCATCGCGCCGTTGTCGGTGCAGAAAGCGAGCCGCGGAAAATAGGTGTGGAAACCTTCGCGTTGCCCGGCATGCGCCAGTTGCGTGCGCAGGCGCTTGTTGGCGCCGACGCCGCCGGACACCACCAACCGCCGGTAGCCGGTTTGTGCCAATGCGCGCCGGCATTTGATCGCCAGCGTTTCCACGATGGCTTCCTCGAAGCCGCGCGCGATGTTGGCCTTGGTGAAATCGGTCCGGTTGCTGTCCCGCCACGCCATCAGTACCTGGGTCTTCAGGCCGGAAAAACTGAAATCGAGCCCGGGCCGGTCGGTCATCGGGCGCGAGAACCGATACGCCTTCGGATCGCCATCCTCGGCGATCTTCGCCAGCGCCGGGCCACCCGGATATGGCAGGCCCATCAACTTCGCGGTCTTGTCGAAGGCCTCGCCGGCGGCGTCGTCCAGGGTGTCGCCAAGGATCGTGTAACTGCCGATCCTGTCGACGCCCACCAGCAGCGAATGCCCGCCTGAAACCAGCAGCGCCACGAACGGCGGCGCCAGCGGTTCGGTGCCGGGCGCGGACTCTTCCAGCAAGGGCGCCAGCAGGTGCCCTTCCATGTGGTGGACGCCGATCGCGGGAATTTCCAGCGCCCACGCCAGCGAACGCGCCACCGAAGCGCCCACCAGCAACGCGCCGATCAGGCCCGGCCCGGCGGTATAGGCGACGGCCGAGAGGTCGGAAATCTTCAGGCCACCCTCCGCAAGTGTCTGGCGCAAAAGGGGAAGCAGTTTGCGGACGTGATCGCGGCTGGCCAGTTCCGGTACCACCCCGCCGTATTCGGCGTGCAGCGCGATCTGCGAATACAGGGCGTGCGCCAGCAGCCCGCGGCCGGACTCGTAGACGGCAACCCCGGTCTCATCGCAGGAGCTTTCGATACCCAATACGGGACCCTGTAAGGGGGCCTTTGAATCGGTCATGGATCTCACGCTATAATTCACGGCTCACCCGCGTGGAAGCGGGTCATTTTAGCAAGTGGAGCGTCCATGCCCAGCGTCAAAGTCCGCGAGAACGAGCCGTTCGAAATCGCCCTGCGCCGCTTCAAGCGTACCTGCGAAAAGGCCGGCGTACTCGCCGAAACGCGCAAGCGCGAGTTTTACGAAAAGCCGACCCAGGAACGCAAGCGCAAGCGCGCCGCGGCAGTCAAGCGCCACCTGCGTCGCGTCTCGCGCGAAGTCACGCGCCGCAAGCGCCTGTACTGAGCAACGCGTCCGTGCACATTGCGACGGCCGGCCCCGCCCCGCGGCGCCGGCCGTTTCGCGTTTCTGCGTTTTTGAATCGGAGAGTCCCATGAGCGACCTCAAGGCCCGCATCACCGAAGACATGAAGACCGCGATGAAGGGCGGCGACAAGCCGCGCCTCGGCGTGATCCGCCTGATCCTGGCCGCGCTGAAGCAGCGCGAAGTGGATGAGCGCATCGTGCTGGACGACACCCAGGTGCTGCATACGCTGGAAAAAATGCTGAAGCAGCGCCGAGATTCGATCACGCAATACGAAGCCGCGCAGCGCGAGGATCTCGCCGCGCAGGAACGCTACGAAATCGGCGTGATCGAAACCTATCTGCCGAAGCAGCTCGGCGATGCCGAACTCGGCGCGCTGATCGCGCAATGCATCGGCGATGCGGGCGCGACTTCGACGCGCGACATGGGCAAGGTGATGGCGCTGTTGAGGGAACGCGCGGCCGGCCGCGCCGACATGGGCGCGCTGTCGCAACGGGTCAAGGCGAAGCTGGCGGGGTGAAGCGCGGCATCCTTCCGCCGCTACGCGGCGACTCCCTTTCCGTGGAAGGGAGTGAAAGCGTTAAGCTCTTCCCGAATCCAGGCTTTCGAACTACTTCGAACCGCCGAAGTTGTACACCAGGTTGGTGGTGAACAGGCTGTCCATGTGCCTGGTGCCGGGCACGATGTTGGAGTTGTAGCGGTTCTCGTAGGCCACCTTCAACGCCAGCGTCTTGGTCATCGCGACCGCCACGCCGATGTCGTTCTGGTAATACTTGTTCTGGCTGCCGACTTCGGCCAGGAGGGTTTCCTGCAGGCTGGCGCTGTCGGTCAACGCGAGTTTGTAGTTGACCAGCGCGCGGCCGATCGCCTCGTTCTGCTTGGGCGGAACGACGGTGCTGACCAGTGGCGGCGTCACGGTGGTGTCCACCACGGTATAGGTCTGCGGCTGGTAGCGCTTGTAACCGGGGCCGGCCTCGACCGACAACTCGCTGCGCGCGTCTTTCAGCAGGATGTAGCCGAAACCGACCGATGCGACTTCCTGCCACCGGTTGGGCGCGAAGTCGTCGTGGTCGTAACGCGCGGCACCGATCAGGTACGCGCGCGGATTGAACTTGTAGCCCACCGAGCCGCCCACGTCGTAGTGGTTGGCGGTGGTCTCGTAGCTGTTGGTTTCACCGACCGTGACGCCACCCTGCACGACCGGCACCTTGACGTTGCTCTTGGCGCGGTTGGCATCGAGGAAGAACGCGTCCTTCCAGGTATCGTCTTCATACGCGAGCTTCAGCTTGGCGTCGACGTTGAGGGACTTGGTATTGCCGGTGGCGTTGGCCAGGCCGAATTCGCCGCTGCCGCTCCAACCGGAATCCGAACCGGCGGGGGTGTCGGCCAGGGCGAAAACCGGCAGGCACAGGGCGGAAACCGCCGCGAGCGCGGCGATGCGTGACAGTTTCATCTGCAATTCCTTGATTCGTACGGAGAAAAAGTGCAAGGCTGAAGGCCATGCACTGAATGATCGTTAAATTTGTGTGACGACGTGGGGCCGACGACCGGACTTTCAAGCCAGCGGCGCGGGGAAGAACGCCGCCACGGCGTGGCGCGCCTCGGCAAAAAACAGCCAGCGCTCGACGAACAGGCCGGCGACGCACGCGATGGCGGCCGGCAGCGCAACCCACGCGATCCCGGTTGCAAGCGCGATCACGATGCCCAGCACCGGCAGCACCGCAAACAGCACCAGCGCGATCCGCCGCAGACGTGCCGAATGCTTGCGCGCCAGCACGAAGGCCATTTCACGGGTGAGGTAACTTTCCTCGGTGACCGGTCCTTCGAAGGCACGTACGTCGCCGAGCATCTCAAGGCCCGTCGCGTGGCCCGCGGTGTTGGCCGGCTGCGCGTCGATGCGACGCCAGTAGTCGGTCTTGATCACGGCGGCGATGACCGCGAGCGCCATCAGCGCCAAAGGGAAGGCCAGCCCGATGACGGCGTATGGCGACAGTGCCAGCCACGTCCATAACCACAATCCGCCGGACAGAAGCGCAAACGCAAAGTACAGCGGCAGCACCTGCCGCGTCCGCCATGCACGGATGGTTTTCAGCGAACGGTAGATGTTGGCAGTGCACCACAACGTCACCAGCGCACACAGCGCGAGCAACGCGCCGGCAATGCGCACGCCATCGCTGGTGCGGCCGGTCGATGCCAGCCACGCCAGCACCAACATCGGCAAATAAGTCGCGAGTGACGCGATGCCTTCGCGCGACAGCCACGACGAGCGCCACTGGCTGAGTGCGCGCCACGCGCGTTCGGGGCGGCCGAGGTGCAGGGTCGAGGCCAGCAATCCGGCCGTGACCAGCACGAAGCCGAACGCCAACGGCACCAGGACGCCGTTGCCCGCGATCGGATACGCGCCAACGCACAACGCGGCACCCAGCAGGCACCACAGTCCGTAGCCCGTGCCGCTCATCACCGTGAAGAAAATCACCGAGAGCGCGGGCTTCATCGCGACAGGGCCTTGTCCAGCCAGCGCAGCAGCGGCGGCAGTTGCGAGGTGTCGAGGGCTTCTTCGGCGGCTTGCACCGACGTCGCGGAATTCGATCCGTCGCGGCGCGCGCGCGGCGGCAGGTAACGATTCACCGGCTGATAGCCGAACTCCGGCATCAGCGCGAAGCCCCCGCGTTCCGCGACCACTCTCGACACGTCCGAATCAGGATCGCCCAGATCACCGAACATCCGCGCGCGGGTCGGGCACGCCAGTACGCAGGCCGGCTGGCGGTCGCGCTCGTCCAGCGTTTCGTTGTAGATGCGGTCCACGCACAGCGTGCACTTCTGCATCGTGCCGCGTTTGGAATCCTTGCGGCCCGCGTCCGACGTGGAAACTTTCGCATGCGGCAGCGCAATCTCTCGCGCACCGTAAGGACACGCCCACGCGCACAATTGGCAACCGATGC
>JAGWZT010000485.1 GCA_018971925.1 Lysobacteraceae bacterium
CGCTGGAGCCCGAAGCCGCCCACGGCTTGACGCTGTATGCGCTGGGCGTCGCGCAGCGCAGCAAGCTGATGCGGTTCGTGGCGCAACCGCCGCCTGCCGACCTGCCGGTGCGCGCGTTCGGCATCGACTTCCCCAATCCGGTCGGGCTTGCGGCCGGGCTGGACAAGAACGGCGAACACCTGGACGCACTCGGCGCGCTGGGTTTCGGCTTCATCGAAATCGGCACCGTCACGCCGCGCCCGCAGCCGGGCAACCCCAAGCCGCGCATGTTCCGTCTTCCGGAGCATGAGGCGATCATCAACCGGATGGGCTTCAACAACGGCGGCGTGGATGCGCTGGTCCGCAACGTCGAACAGGCGCAATGGCGCGGCGTGCTGGGTATCAACATCGGCAAGAACAAGGACACGCCCAACGAACGCGCCGCCGATGATTACCTCGCATGCCTCGAACGGGCGTATCCGCTGGCCAGCTACGTGACGGTCAACGTGTCCTCCCCCAACACGCCTGGCCTGCGCGACTTGCAGGAAGGCGATTCCCTGCAAAGATTGATCGCAACGCTGATGGAAGCGCGCGAGAAACTCGCGGGGCGGCACACCGTGCGCAAGCCGATGCTGCTGAAGATCGCGCCGGACCTGGATGCTGGGCAAATGGACGCCATCGCCTCCGCGTTGGCGGGTTCCGGCATCGACGGGTTGATCTGCACCAACACCACGATCGACCGCGCCGATGTGGCCGGTGCACTGCACGCAAACGAACAAGGCGGCCTGTCCGGCAAGCCGCTGTTCGAGAAATCCACCGCGATACTGCGCGGCATGGCGCAGCGGCTCGGCAACGAGATTCCACTGGTCGGTGTCGGTGGCGTGCTGACTGGCAGCGACGCCGCCGACAAGATCGCCGCCGGTGCCACTCTGGTGCAGATCTATTCCGGCATGATCTACCGAGGGCCGTGGTTGCTCATGGAATGCGTCGAAGAAATCCGCAGGCAGCATGGTGCCGCGCATGTCGAATGACGGCGCGACGATCGGCTTCACACTGACGGAAAACGCTTCGTTGCGCGGCCGCAACACCCTGCGCGTGGACGCGCGCGCGGCGTGGCTGGCGGAACTCCGCGACGCCGAGGTGATTCCCGACTTGCTGGCCCACCCTGCCATGCGTGGCAAGGCGCTGCTGTTGCTGGGTGAAGGTTCGAACGTGTTGTTCACGGGCGATTACGACGGCGCGATCGCGACGGTGGCGACGCGCGGTGTCACGGTGCTGGACGACGATGGCACCTGCGCGCGCATTCGCGTGGCCGCGGGCGAACACTGGGACGACTTCGTACGCTGGACGCTGGCACACGGCCACGCGGGACTCGAGAACCTGGCCCTGATCCCCGGCAGCGTGGGCGCCGCGCCCATGCAAAACATCGGCGCTTACGGCGTCGAAGCCGGGGAGTTCATCGAGTCGGTCGAAGCGTTTGATTTGCACGAACACCACTTCGTGCATTTCGACAATGCGCATTGCGAATTCGGCTACCGCGACTCGGTGTTCAAGCGCCACCCCGACCGCTGGCTGATCACCGCGGTCACGTTCCGGTTGCCGCGCGCATGGGCCCCGCGCACCGACTACGCGGGCGTGCGGGACGAGCTGCGCCGCATGGGTATCGAACATCCCGCGCCCATCCACGTAGCCGACGCGGTGATCAACCTGCGCACCCGCAAGTTGCCAGACCCGAAGGTGATCGGCAACGCCGGCAGCTTTTTCAAGAACCCGTTGTTGCCCGCGGCGCAAGCCGAACAACTGCGCGCGGGACATCCGCAGCTGCCGAGCT
>JAGWZT010000054.1 GCA_018971925.1 Lysobacteraceae bacterium
GAGGGCCTGACCCGCAATGCCGGCAAACACGCGGGCGGCGTGGTGATCGCGCCGACCCCGCTGACCGATTTCGCACCGCTGTATTCGGAACCGGGCGGCGCGGGCGTCGTCACCCAGTACGACAAGAACGACGTCGAAACCGTGGGTCTGGTGAAGTTCGACTTCCTCGGGCTCCGCACGCTCACCATCATCGACTGGGCGGTCAAGGCCATCAACGGGCGGCGCGCGAAAACCGGCGAGGCGCCGCTCGACATCGCGGCGCTGCCGCTGGACGACGCGGACGTGTTCAGGATGTTCCGCGAGGCGCGCACGATCGCGGTGTTCCAGTTCGAAGGCGGCGGCATGCAACGGCTGCTGAAGGATGCCAAACCGGATCGCTTCGAGGACCTGATCGCACTGAACTCACTGTTCCGTCCGGGCCCGATGGACCTTATCCCTAGTTACGTCGCGCGCAAGCACGGTCGCGAGCCGGTCCTCTATCCCGACCCGCGTGTCGAACCGGTGTTGCGCGAAACCTTCGGCATCATGGTGTACCAGGAGCAGGTGATGCAGATGGCGCAGATCGTCGGCGGCTACTCGCTGGGCGGCGCCGACCTGCTGCGCCGCGCGATGGGCAAGAAGGTACCGGCCGAGATGGCCAAGCACCGCGGCATTTTCCGCGATGGCGCGATGCAGAACGGCGTCGAGGCAAGAAAGGCCGATGCGATCTTCGACCAGATGGAAAAGTTCGCGGGCTACGGCTTCAACAAGTCGCACGCCGCCGCGTACTCGCTGGTCGCCTACCAGACCGCGTGGCTGAAGGTGCACTACCCCGCCGAGTTCATGGCGGCAACGATGTCGTCCGACATGGACGCCACCGACAAGCTGGTGCAGTTCATCGAAGACGCGCGCGCCATCGGGCTCGCCGTGCTGCCGCCCGACGTCAACGCGTCGGACCACCACTTCGTGGCGATACCGCAAGGCGGCCCGGTCGAGCACGACGCCATCCGCTACGGTCTCGGTGCCATCAAGGGCGCAGGCCGCGCGGTGTGCGAGGCGATCGTCGCGGCACGCGCATCCGGCGGGCCGTTCCGGGATCTCGCGGATTTCTGCGCACGCGTCGATCCGGGCAAATTGAACAAGCGCGTTTTCGAGGCGCTGATCCAGGCAGGCGCGATGGATTCACTGGGCGTGAACCGCGCGACGCTGACCGCACAGTTGCCCGAAGCGGTGAAAGCCGCCGAGCAAAGCCTGCGCGATCGCGAAGCCGGCCAGAACGACATGTTCGGCGCTGCGCTGGCGCCGGTCGCCAGCGTTTCCATCGCGACACCGGTGCAGCCACCGTGGACGCTGGAACGCAAACTCGCGGGCGAACGCGCCACGCTCGGACATTACCTTTCCGGGCATCCCACCGACCCGTGGCGCGAGGTGCTGGCGCAACTCGCCACCTGCCCCATCGGCGAAATCGCGGAACGCTACGAACCGCCCGCCTCCCGCGGCGGCGGCGACGGCGACGAAAGTCGCTGGCGCCGTGCACCGGAAACACCCTGGGCCATCGCGGGCATGATCGTGAAGATGCGCCGGCGCGGGGATACCGGCGCGGCGGTGCGCATCGAGGACTGGAGCGGTGCGATCGAGGTCAACTTCTTCCGTGAGGCCATGCAACAGTACGCACCGTTGTTGCAGCCCGATGCCTTGCTGGTGATCGAGGGCGGCCTCGCACTGGATGATTTCAACGGCGAGCTGGCGCTGCGCGCACGTCGCGCATGGACGCTGGACGAGGCCTGCGAAGCCGGCGCGCGGGTATTGCGCGTCGGCGTCAACGGCATCGACGCCGGATTCATCAACACGTTCAAGCGCGCGCTCGCGGGCCACTGCGGCGGCCGCACCCCGCTGCTGCTGACCGGCTACCGCAACGAAAGCGGCAGTGCGGACATCCGGCTGGGCGACGATTGGCGCGTCAAGGTCAACACCGGCCTGCTGCGCAGCCTCGCGGAAGTGCCGGGCGTCAAGTCGGTGCAGCCTTCATTGTCGCGGCCCGCCGCGCCCTGAACGGGGTCGCTATAATTGCAGCTTTGTCCGGTTTGGCGTCTGGAATGAATCCCAATTTCCTCGATTTCGAGCAGCCGATTGCCGAGCTGGAAGACAAGCTGCGCGGGCTGACCGCAGCCGGCCACGACAACGCCATCGACGTGGACGACGAGGTCGGCAAGCTGCGCTCGAAGCTGCGCATCAAGACCGCCGAAATCTTCAAGGACCTCACGCCCTGGCAGGTCACGCAACTGTCGCGCCACCCGGGTCGTCCGTACACCCAGGACTATGTCGCGGTGATCTGCGACGAGTTCCATGAACTCGCGGGCGACCGCATGTATTCCGACGACGCGGCCATCGTGGGCGGCCTGGCGCGCGTCATCGGACGGCCGGTGATGGTGATTGGTCACCAGAAGGGCCGTGACATCAAATCGAAAGTGCGCCGCAATTTCGGCATGCCGCGCCCCGAGGGCTATCGCAAGGCGCTGCGCCTGATGCAGATGGCCGAACGCTTCGGCTTGCCGATCCTCACCTTCATCGACACGCCCGGCGCATATCCAGGCGTCGGCGCCGAAGAGCGCGGCCAGAGCGAAGCCATCGCGCGCAACCTCGAAGTCATGGCGGAACTGAAGGTGCCGATCGTATGCACGGTGATCGGGGAAGGTGGTTCCGGTGGCGCGCTGGCCATCGGCGTCGGCGACCGCGTCAACATGCTGCAGTACTCGACGTATTCGGTGATCTCGCCGGAGGGCTGCGCGTCGATCCTGTGGAAGAATGCCGGCCGCGCCAAGGATGCCGCCGAAGCGCTGGGGCTGACCGCGCCGCGCCTCAAGGAACTCGGCCTGATCGACAAGATCATCCGTGAACCCACCGGCGGCGCGCACCGCAATCCGCGCTCGATGGCGATCCGCCTGAAAGCCGTGCTGCTGAACCAGCTGGACGAACTGCAGGCGCTGCCCATCGACACGCTGCTGGAGCAGCGCTACCAGCGCCTGCGCAGCTACGGCGAATACCAGGAATAAACCTGGACATGGGGCGACGCGCTACCATCGCCGTACGACATCGCCGGGGAGTTGCCCATGGCCAACGAATCCGCCTCGAAACTGGCGGTCCTGATCGACGCCGACAATGCGCAACCGTCGCTGATCGAGGCGTTGCTCGCTGAAATCGCCAAGTACGGCACCGCGCACGTCAAGCGCGCCTACGGCGACTGGACCGACAATCATCTGAAAAGCTGGAAGGACGAATTGCTCAGGCAGTCGGTGCAGCCGATGCAGCAGTTCGGCTACACGCGCGGCAAGAACGCCACGGATTCGGCCTTGATCATCGACGCGATGGACCTGTTGTACTCCGGGCGCTTCGACGGTTTCTGCATCGTCTCCAGCGACAGCGACTTCACCCGCCTCGCCGGACGGATCCGCGAGTCCGGCCTGATCGTGTACGGCTTCGGCGAACGCAAGACGCCGGAACCGTTCGTCGCCGCGTGCGACAAGTTCATCTACGTCGAAAACCTTTCCGGCAAACCCGACGAACCCGCACCGCAGAAACCGCGCAGTGCCGCCCAATTGAAGCAGGATTCCGGGTTGGTGAACCTGTTGCGCAACGCCGTCGATGCCGCTTCCGACGACGACGGTTGGGCGACGCTGGGGGCGGTCGGCTCGATCATCAACAAGCAGCGCCCCGATTTCGATGCTCGCAGCTACGGCTACGGCAAGTTGAGCGACCTCGTCGCCGCCACCACGCTGTTCGAAATCGAACGCCGCAGCTCCGGCGAAGGGCGGCCCAAGACCATCCATGTGCGCAACCACAAGAAAGCCGGCAGAGCCTGAATCGCGCATTACGCATTGATACAAGTAACCGGATGTTGACGTGAACCGCACGCCGCCATAACGGTGATCGACGTATTGATCGCACGCTGTTCCGAAGACCGGAACGGCAGCCAGGTTTCCGCACAACCCGCCTCAAACAGGAAGTCCGCGACAGCCGGCCATCGGCGCCGCACACTGCAGGTCACACGCGGGAACCGCTTTTCGGATCCAGCTCAGGATCCGTACTGAATGGAGGACGTGTCATGACACGTGTTCCGCTCCTTGTCCCCCCTGCGCGCCGTGCACTGCAAGCATTGCCGATCGCCGCCGCGATCGCCTGTGCCTTTTTCCCATCCCCGGCATCGGCCATGCACGATCGTGGCAACATCCTCATCGCCGATCAGTTCAACAACCGCGTGATCGAGGTCGACCCGCAAACGCACCATGTGGTTTGGCAATTCGGCAACGGTTCCGACCAGCCCGGTCCGAACAGCGTCGTCGGCACCAATGATGCCGAACGTTTCGGTTCGCGCACCCTGATTTCCGGTACCGGCACGCCACCGGGGTTGCCGGGTTGCACCAATACCGCGAGTGGTTGCCCCGACAACCGCGTATTCATCGTCACCCACCGGGGCCGGATCATCTGGCAGTACGGCCAGGCTGGCGTCACGGGCTCGGGGCCGGATCAACTGAATACCCCGGTTCAGTCGCTGCCGCTGGTCAGTTTTCCGGGTCACCCCGGGCCGCATGTGTTGATCACCGATCAGGGCAACCAGCGCATCATCCTGGTCAACATGAAAAAACGCATCGACTGGCAATACGGCACGACCGGCGTGGCCGGCAGTGCCGCCAACCAGCTCAACAATCCCAACAGCGCGGAGGTGCTGGATAACGGAAATATCCTGATCGCAGACGAGAACAACAACCGCGCCATCGAGATCACGCCGCGCGGATGGCTTGTCAAGCAGTTCACCGCCCAAGGCACGGTAAGCGGGGCGGCGTTCGCCAGCCGGCTCGACAACGGCGACACATTGATCACCGATTCCAACAACAACCGCATCGTGGAGGTCAACGGCGACGACCAGGTCGTGTGGCAGTACCTCACCAACACCAGCCACGGCAGCAACCCGACACCCTTGCCGACGCGGGCCGTGCGGCTGGAAAACGGCGATACGCTGATCAGCGACCAGTTCAACGACAGGGTTATCGAGATCACACCGACAGGGCAGATCGTGTTCCAGCAGGGTGCGCTCGATGCACCCGGCAACGGACACAACCAGCTCAATGGTCCCTATGACGCAAAGGTCATTGGCGATTTCACCGGGCTGACCAGACCGTTCGGGCCCAAGGACCCACGCTGATCCGCACCGGACCGTTCGGTCACACTGACGCGCGAAACCTTGTCGGCCGTGGTTGCCAAGGTTTCCGCACGCTGCTTCCGGGTCGGACGGGTTCGCCGGTACCATCGGTTGCGTGCCGACCGTGAAGCTGCCCGAAATCCTGCGCGAACGGCTACGCGCTGATGATCCGCCCACGCTGTGCGTGGCCTTCAGCGGCGGCCCCGATTCGACGGCACTGTTGCATGCGCTGGCGCACACACCGGAGGCGCGAGCACGCGGCCTGCGCGCGCTGCACGTCGATCACGGGCTGCACGCTGACAGCGCCGCCTGGGCTGAGCATTGCGCAACGTTCTGCAAGACCGTCGACGTCCCGTTGACGACGGTTCGCGTGGAGGTCGGCGATTCGCGCGGAGAAGGCATCGAGGCGGCCGCGCGACGCGCGCGTTACGCGGCATTCGCCGAACACCTGCGCGAAGGCGAATGGCTGGCGCTGGCGCACCACCGCGACGATCAGGTCGAAACGGTTCTGCTGAAGTTGCTGCGCGGCGCCGGTCCGGAAGGCCTGGGCGGCATGCGCCTGCTGCGGCCGTTTGCGCACGGTTTCCTGTGGCGCCCATTACTGGAAACTTCACGCGAAATGTTGCGCAAGTATTTGACTGAACACGAAATTACTTGTGTTGACGATCCAGCCAATTACGACGGGCGTTTTGCCCGCAATGTGCTTCGAACGGAAATCCTGCCGCGCATCGCCCGGCACTGGCCCCATACACAAACATCCATCCCGCACACCGCACGCCTGTGCCGCGCGGCTGCCGATTACATCGACGATGCCGCGCAAGCCGCGCTTGAAAACCTGCGACGCGGGACCGACACACTGGACGCAGCGGGCTGGCTGGAACTGTCGGATGCGCTGCGTGCGCCGGTGCTGGATGCGTGGTTGCACGCGCGCGGCCTTGACCATCCACCCGATGCGTCGCGCGCGGAACTCGAGCGGCAAACTACCGGCGCCGCGCACGACAGCGTGCCGATCCTCGCGTGGGCGAATACGGAGATCCGAATCTGGAACGGCCGCCTGCACGCCATGCCGCCCTTGGCAGCCCCGCCGGAAAGGTGGCAATCGCAATGGAATGGCGCGACGCTCGTATTGCCTCCGGATTGCGGCGCGCTGTCGCTCGAACCAGCAACCGGAAATTCATCTCCGACAAACGCACGGTTCGATCTCCCGCTTGCGGTCCGCTTCCGCCATGGCGGAGAACGCATCCGGCCGTCTGGCGACCCGCACACGCGCGAGCTGCGCGACCTGTTCCAGCAGGCGCGTATTCCGCCATGGGTGCGCGTGCGTTGTCCGCTTATTCTTGAAAACAATGAGTTGATCGCCGTCGCCGATCTGTGGTCGAGTGCGCGCGGCGGAGCGATCTTCGCCGCGTGCGGCGCGCGGCCACGCTGGGAACGCCCGGCGTGGATGAACGCTGCATGATCCTGTGACGAAGCGTTCAGTTTGCCTGCGGACAATCTGCGATAACACGATCCACCCCACCCGAGGACTTCGCATGAACACTGCCCGCATTGCAGCATGGTTCGCATTCGGTCTCGCTTGTGCTGGACTGGTTGCGCCGGTCGCATACGCCGACCCGCCACCGTGGGCGCCCGCGCACGGCTGGCGTGCCAAACACCAGTACGTCTATTACCCGTCTGCCGAGGTGTACTACGAACCGGCCTCGAGCATGTGGTTCTGGCTGGGCGGCAACGGCTGGCAGGCCGGCGTCAGCTTGCCGGTTGCATTGCAAGGCTACGTGAGCGTTGGCGGCGTGAACATCTCGCTCGACGCCGATCGCCCGTATCTGCAAAACGACTATGTGGTGCAGCGCTATGGCGGGCACCAGCAGCGCTGGTGGGACAACGACGACCGCGGCGACCACGGCCACGGCCACGGAAATGGTCACGGGCATAAACACGGGCACGGCCAAGGTCATCACGACCACTGATCGCGTCTATACGTATCGCACCGGCGACAGCGAGCCCGCAAGCGCGTTCATTGCGTCCGATCGCGCCCGACGATGATGCGCGCGTTGCGTTGCCAGGTCATGTACGACCAGGCCCAGTTCCACATTACCGCCAGCCGGTTGCGGAAACCGATCAGGAAGAGGATGTGCGCGAACAACCAGAACAGCCAGCCGGCGAACCCCGAGAACTCCAGACCGCGCAGATCGACCACGGCCGAGGACCGGCTGATGCTGGCGAGGCTGCCGAAGTCGCGATAACGGAATGGCTTTGCCGTTCGGCCGGCCATCCGATCGCGAACGACGCGTGCGGCGTACGCGCCCATCTGCTTGGCCGCGGGTGCCATGCCGGGTACGCGTTGACCGCATTGCTCCACCCATGCGAGATCGCCGATCACGAACACTTCCGGATGCCCCGGCAGCGAAAGGTCCGCCGCCACTTTCACGCGTCCCGCACGATCGCGTTCGGCACCGAATTGCGCGCCCAGCGGCGATGCCGCGACGCCCGCTGCCCACAACACGGTGCGCGCGGGAACATGTTCGTCGCCCATGCGCACGCCCGCCGCGTCGATGGCCGTCGCCGCGGTGCCGGTGTGGACTTCGACGCCCATGCGTTCCAGTTTGCGTCGCGCGGTCGCTGAAAGTGTTTCCGGCATCGCCGGCAACACGCGCGGACCGGCTTCGATCAGGTGGATGCGCGCCTTGCGCGGTTGCGCGATGCGGAACTCGCGCGGCAAGGTATGGTGCGCGATCTCGGCCAGCGTGCCCGCCAGCTCCACGCCGGTCGGACCCGCGCCGACGATCACGAACGCCAGCCACCCGGCGCGCTTCGCCGCATCGGGCTCGCGCTCGGCCGCCTCGAACGCCGAAAGAATCCGCCGCCGGATCGCCAGCGCATCGTTCATGGTCTTGAGTCCCGGCGCGAATTCTGCCCAGGCGTCGTGCCCGAAATACGCGTGGGTAGAACCGGTCGCAACGATCAGGTAATCGTATGCGATGGTCTGCGCGCCGGCCTGCACGCGCCGCGCGGCGACGTCGATGCCGGTCACGTCCTCCATCCATACGGTGATATTGCGCTGCCGTCGAACGATGTGCCGCAGCGGCGCGGCAATGTCGGGACCGGACAGGCTGGCTGCCGCAACCTGGTACAGCAGCGGCTGGAACACGTGATGATTGGCCCGATCGACCAGGGTCACCCGCACCGGCGCACGGGCCAGCGCGCGGGCGGCCTTGAGGCCACCGAAGCCGCCGCCGAGGATCACCACGTGCGGGCGTGATGTCGAAGCATCCATCGATACAGTATGCCGCGCGCCGTGACCGTCGGCACTGGACATGTACCGCATGACGCGCGAATCATTGAAACTTGCCGACCACGGGGATGCACCATGTATCGATTGCAAGGGTTCATGCTGGCCGCGTTGTTCGTCACGGGTGCCGCGCTGGCGCCGCCGCCTGCAGCCGCGGCATCGCCGCAAACCGGTTTCACGCTGGAACAGGTGTTGTCCTATCCCTTCCCGCTCGACCTGACGTCCGCGCGCCACGGCGACCGCATCGCGTGGGTGATCGACCAGAACGGCGTGCGCAACGTATGGGTGGCCAAGGCGCCCGATTTCAAACCGCATCAGGTCACGCGCTTCTCGCAGGATGACGGCCAGGAAATCACGCAACTGACATTCTCGCCGTCGGGCAACGCGCTGGTGTTCGTGCGCGGTGGCGACCACGACGCCAATTGGCCGGTGAAAGTGGCGGTCGATCCGGCGTCCAGCCCGGTCGAACCCAAGGTGATGATCTGGACCGTGGACCTGCACGCGAATACCGCGCGCGAACTCACCGAAGGCGACGCGCCCGCACTTTCTTCCGACGGGCGCCTGGCCTATGTCAAGGATGACCAGGTCTGGACGGTGCCGCTGACAGCAAACGGCAAGACCAAACCGAAGCAATTGTTCTTCGACCACGGCAAGGACGGCGACCTGCACTGGTCGCCGGATGGCAAGCGCTTCGCATTCGTGTCGCATCGCGACGACCACGCCTTCATCGGTGTGTTCACCAATGACCAGACCCCGATCCTGTACGTGTCGCCTTCGACCGAAGTCGATGGCGACCCACGCTGGTCACCCGACGGCACGCATATCGCGTTCACGCGCCAGCCGGGCAACGGCGGCCCGCCGCAACCGATCCTCGAGCAGACGCCGCAACCCTGGTCGATCCGCATCGC
>JAGWZT010000055.1 GCA_018971925.1 Lysobacteraceae bacterium
CACCGCAGGATGTCATTTCGCGTGACAACGTGCCGGTCAAGGTCGATGCGATGATCCTGTACCGCGTGATCGACCCCGAGAAGGCCGTGATCCAGGTCGAGGACGCCCGCGAGGCCACCAGCCAGCTCGCGCAGACGACGCTGCGTTCGGTGCTGGGTCAACATGAACTCGACGAAATGCTGGCTGAGCGCGACAAGCTCAACCATGACGTGCAGATGATCCTCGACCAGCACACCGACGCGTGGGGCATCAAGGTATCCAACGTCGAGATCAAGCAGGTCGACCTCGACGACACCATGGTCCGGGCGATTGCGCGCCAGGCCGAGGCCGAGCGCCAGCGGCGCGCCAAGGTCATCAACGCCGAAGGCGAGTTGCAGGCTTCGCAAAAACTGATGCAGGCCGCGCAGACCCTGATGGAGCAGCCGCAGTCGATCCAGCTGCGTTACCTGCAGACGCTGGTCGAGGTGGCCGGGATCAGCGGCACCAAGACCAACACCATCGCGTTCCCGCTACCGCTGGATTTGCTGGAGCCGTTGCTGGGTAAGGCACGTGCGCGGGCTGCAAGCGTCCCACCTCCCGATCCCGCGGTGCCGCCCGCACCCGATGCCGCCAGAACCTGACGCTGTCCACGCCCGCCGACAGGCGTCGTCGCGCGGCAGCGCCGCGTCAAACCCGCGCGGACTTCACCAGCAGATGCTTGGCAAAGGCGCCGTGCATGCGTCCGATGGCGCGTACCAGATGCAGGGTGACGAACAACAGCAGGATGCCGAGCACGCACCAGGTGGCGACCCCGGCCCAACCGATGGACCATGCGGCGAAATCGCACACCCACGGCGGTGCGCCGACGCAGGTCGAACTGTCGATGTAGCTGGAATAGACCGCCTTCAGTATGGGCGTCGCGATCAATGCCAGCGATATCGACATCAGCGTCACCACGATCGTGAAATAGAGGATGCCCAGCGGCAGCATCAGCAGCATGTACAGCAAGGTCGCCCAGGTGCGCGGATCGGTCAGCATCGCCGCTATCCGCTGCAGCCATGGCCGTTCGCGTCCGGTGTAGGGCGGCCGGCGTGGCATGCGCACGCCGAGCATGCCTTCGACCATGCGGCTTTCGACCAGCGACAGGCCGCGCACCGATGCCATGAACAAAAGGAAGAACGGTGCGCCGATGATCAGCACTGCGAAGCCGGCCGACATCGACAATCCTGTGACGGCCCACGTGAAGTAGAAGATGCCGGTGGCAAGCGACAGCAGCATGTAGAACATCGCACCGTAAGTATGCGGATCGGCCAGCACCCCGAAGAAACGGCCGAGTGCAGAACGGCGTGGGCGCGGCGGCGGCGTGCGCAAGGCGCGTGCGACGGTCTTTTCGGTGGTGCGGTAGATTTCCGCGACCTCATCGGGCGCGCCGTAGCTGGTCGAAATCTTCGCCAGCAGTTCGGCCTCGCTCATGCCAGGGTTTTCCGCCAGCTCCGAGCGCAGGTGTTCCTCGGCGTCGTACAACGCATCCTGGATCATCGCCGGATCGGCGCCGGCCAGGGCCGCGCGCAGTTGCGCCAGGTATTGCTCGATGGTTTGGGGCGTGGTCATGGCTTCAATCCTTCAATATCGAATCGACGAAACGGCGCGTGGAGCCCCATGCATCGGCCCATTCGCGCAGGACCTTCCTGCCCAGCGGGGTGATCCGGTAGTAACGGCGCGGCGGCCCGGCTTCCGAAGGTTCGACGAAGGTGTCCAGCAACTCCGCCGCGCTCAGGTTGCGCAACACGGGGTACAACGCGCTCTGCTTGCCGACCAGCACCCCGCCGGCATCGCGTTCCAGGCGCTTGGCGATCTGGTAGCCGTACAACGGTTCGCGCGCGGCCGCCAGCACCGCCAGCAACACCAGCGACACCGTGCCCGCCGCGAGTTCCTTCTCGAATTTCTTCAGGTGCGCTTCGGTGTCGCTCATCGCAATCAGGGCCTGCTGACGCTATGCCGCGTGAGCCGCTGCGGAGCAACCCTTCGGGACGGGGCTGTTTGCCCACATGGCTGCGTCATCGCTCGTCGATGTATCGACATACATCTCCCTCACTTTTCCTTGCCCTGCGAGCAAACAGCCACTGGCGCGGCCGCGTGGCATGGCGTTAACAGGCCCTAACTTGCATCCGTCATAGTCGCGAGTACACTATAGCGCAGTTGATAATAGCGGCATGGGCCTGAAGTCATGGGTCGACAGTCATGCTTCCGGTGCTGATTCGGGCGTGCATACTGTGCGTGCACATGCGTGGATGATCGTCCGCCACAGAGTGGCGAGGAGGTTGCAATGCTCAAGCTTGGCGTGGTCTTGGCAGCCGTGATCGGCGTCTTCTGGTTGTTGACGGGCGGCTTGTTCAAGCTGATGTTCGGATTCGCCGGCGCGGTTTTCGGTGGCCTGGTCGGATTGTTCGTGGCCGGCATGCTCGCGCTGTTCGTGGTTCCGATCGTGCTGCTTGCCCTGTTGCCGCTCATGGTGCCGGCGCTTTGCGTCGCCGCGTTGGTGTGGGTGATCGTGCGCGCCGCGCAGCCGGCCGAACATCCGGCGGCACCTGTGGCGCACTGATCGTTGCGGCGTGCGCGGCGTCCATGGCGGGCGCCGCGCGCGTCGGGCCTCGCTCAATCGCGACTCAAGTTGAACTGCACCGGTACCAGCGCCCACGCTTCGATGGCGTGACCATCGCGCATCGCGGGGTGGAAACGCCATGCCGCCAGTACGTGCTGGCGCGCGGCGGCGTCAAGGGTGCGCGAGCCGCTGCTGCGCTGGATCGCCACATGGACCGGCTTTCCACTCGCGTCCACCAGCACTTTCAGCAGTACCGTCCCTTGCACGCCGGCGCGCAAGGCCTGGATCGGATAGGCGGGCGGCGTGGCGGTTTCGTAGGCGATGGTGGCTTCGCTGTTACCTGCCGCTGCGGCCGCGTTCGTGATGACGGCGGTCGCGTGGGTTGGCAACGGCTCGACGGGAGTGATCGCGCTTGCAGCCGGTATGGAGATAGATACCGGATGTGTCACGGCCACGTGCACATTGGGCGTCGTCACGTGTCGCACCACGTGCAGCGTGGGTAGGGGCGGCGGCGGCACAACCGCCGGCCGTGGCTGCAGGATGGTCGCCTGTAACGAGAGCGGTATAGGAACCTGCACGGGAAACGGCGTACTCGGCCGCAGCGCGAACAGCAGGATCGCCAGGTTCAAGCTCAGGGTCAACGCCATCGCGAGCGAACGGGTCGCGTGCGGCGCGCATTCGAAGGAACGCGTGACTGCCATCGACGTCATAAGCCACCTCCTTGCAATGAGGAACGTGGCCAAGGGCGCCGCGGCACGACGCCCCGGTCGAATTTCACGCTACGCTTCCGCGTCGGGCCGGACAAGTGCCGCGCGTGCGGCAGGTGTCGAGCGGAGGCGGTTACGCTTCCGCGGAATGGGCAAAACCGCCGATCAGGCTTGCAGTGATTTCGATCGAACGCAGCCGCGCCGCGTGGTCATGCAT
This sequence comes from Lysobacteraceae bacterium, assembly GCA_018971925.1. Lineage (GTDB taxonomy): Bacteria > Pseudomonadota > Gammaproteobacteria > Xanthomonadales > Rhodanobacteraceae > 66-474. The sequence goes on from JAGWZT010000055.1 coordinate 3,506, forward strand.
GTTAGTGGTGAGGATCAGTTCGTCGGCACCGGTGCGTTCGATGAACGCATGGATCGCATCCGTCACCATGCCGGGCGAGCCGATCGCGGAGCAGGACAGCACGTGCTGCAGCAATTCCCGGCCCTGCGGCGGCAGCGATTCGGCGTAGCCTTCCACCGGCGGCGGCAGCCGCCCCGGGTGGCCCGAACGCAGGTTCACGAACGACTGTTGCCACGATGTCGCGAGATAGCGCGCCTCGTCATCGGTGTCCGCGGCGAACACGTTGAAACCCAGCATCACGTGCGGCCGCTGCAGGAACCGCGATGGCTTGAACTGCGCTCGGTACACAGTGATCGCATCCGTCATCTGAGCCGGCGCGAAGTGGGAGGCGAACGCGTAAGGCAGCCCCAGCATCGCGGCGAGCTGCGCGCCGAACAGACTGGAACCCAGTATCCAGATCGGCACCTGCTGGCCTTCGCCGGGCACCGCGCGCACCGGCGCGCGCCCTTCGAAGTACGCGATCAGCTCCAGCACGTCGCGCGGGAATGCATCAGGGTCAGTATCGAGGTTGCGGCGCAACGCGCGTGCCGTGGCCTGGTCGCTGCCCGGCGCGCGACCGAGACCCAAATCGATGCGGCCGGGATACAGCGCCTCCAGCGTGCCGAACTGTTCGGCGATCACCAGCGGCGGGTGATTGGGCAGCATGATGCCGCCCGCGCCCACGCGGATACGCGACGTGGCACCCGCCACGTGGCCGATCAGCACCGAAGTCGCCGCGCTGGCAATGCCCGGCATTCCATGGTGTTCGGCCATCCAGAAACGGTTGAAACCCCAGCGCTCCGCGTGCTGCGCAATGTCAACGGTGCGTGCGAGGGACTCGCGGGCCGAACCACCTTCGGTGATCGGGCAAAGGTCGAGGAAGGAAAACGGGATCATTCCAGACGCAACTGGTGCTGGTCGCCCGAATAATCAAGGTGCCCATCGGCGACGTGCGCTGCAGACGTGTAGGGATGTTCCGTCGGCGCGCCTGGTCCCAGGATGTGCAGCACGCGTGTGCCGTTGAGCTTGAACACGTCCGAGATCAGGCCGCGATGGCAACGCCACCATACCGCTTCCGAGCACATGATCGCGGTACGCTGCCTTGATGCCAGCGCCTTCAGCCGCTCGATGCCGGCGTGGAACGATTCGGTTTGCATGTAATCCGCGTAACCGCGAAACGCGGGGTGCCGCCACGCCGTATTGGGCGAATCCGCGAGTGCTTTGCGGCGTCCGCCAATCTCGGTGAACGCTTCGTACTGGATGCCGGCATCATGCAAGCCACGTTGCAACGGTTCGACGTTGAAGTGCGGATACTTGCGCGAACCTGGAAAGTGGCGCACGTCGGCCAGCACCTCGATACCGTTCTCTTTCAGCAGCGCGATGAATTCATCGAGGTCGCGGGTGGAGTGGCCGATGGTCCACAACGTTTCCGGCCACGACATCACCGCGGATTTCCTGCGCGCACTCATGCGGCCAGCATACGCGCACAGGCGGGAACGCATGCTGTCGCCTGTCTATACTTGCGCGATGGGCAACTACACCACCGCCAATACCGTCGAGGAATTTCGCCAGCACCTTGCCGGCGTACACGCGCGCATCGCGGCGGCGTGCGCGAAGGTAGGGCGTGATCCTTCCAGTGTGCGCCTGCTGCCCGTCAGCAAAACGGTGCCGGAAGCGCGCATCCGCAATGCCCATGCGGCGGGCTGCCGCACGTTGGGCGAGAACAAGGTGCAGGAGGCGCACGGCAAGTGGCAGGCGATGTCGGACTTGCCGGACCTGCGCTGGGCCATCATCGGCCACCTGCAGACCAACAAGGCGAAACTGGTCGCCGAATTCGCGTCCGAATTCCAGGCGCTGGACAGTCTGCGTGTGGCCGAGGCGCTGGACAAGCGCTTGCAGACATTGGGCCGCTCGCTTGACGTGCTGGTGCAGGTCAACACATCGAACGAAGAGAGCAAGTTCGGGCTGCCACCCAGCGAATTGGAAGCATTCGTCAAAAAACTTCCGGTGTTTTCATCGCTGCACGTGCGCGGCCTGATGACGCTCGCGTTGTTTTCGGACGATGCCGCGAAAGTGCGGCCATGCTTCGTGCGTCTGCGTGAATTGCGCGGCCGGCTGCGCCAGTCCGCGCCGGATGGCGTCGTGATGGACGAGCTTTCGATGGGCATGTCCGGTGACTACGAACTTGCGATCGAGGAAGGTTCCACGATCGTGCGCGTCGGGCAGGCGATCTTCGGCGCGCGCAAGGTGCCCGACAACGTTTACTGGCCAACATCCGACGAGCAGGCGTGATCAGAGCAAACGGCTGAAGATGCGGATGCCGGCAAGGTATTCGCCGGCGATGGTGCCGAGATTGCTGAGCATGAACACCAGCAGCGTGCGTGCGACGCGATTGTGCCACCAGCCGGAGACGTGAAGCAGGTCGTGCCGCAGCGACTGGAAGTCCGCGACGCGCGGCTTGCGCAGCCACGCTTCTACCATGCCCGAGAACACGCCCGACGACAGCCCCGGCGGCCGCAGCGGTTTCAGTGGTCCCATCACGCCCGCGGTGAGTATCGACAGGGGGTGGCCGCCTGCGATCGCGGCGCCGATGGCGCTCAACGCGGCCGTGTAGATCACCCAGTCGCGCAGCGCGTGCCAGCCCATCGTGGCGTTGCGGTAGAACAGGAACCCGATCGCGGCGAAGATCGCCAGCATCACGCCGATCGCGAGATATTTCGGCCATTTTGGCGCCGGCAGTTTTGCCGCCAGCGGTTCGATGAGGGTGCGCGGCGGTTCGGCCTGCACGCCAAGCTCGCGTTCGACGCCGGCCAAGTGTCCCGCGCCGATCACCACCAGTACGCGTTTCGCGGCGGGATGCTGCGTCGATTCCTCGCGCAGGCGCGCGGCCATGAAGCGGTCGCGCTCGCCGATCAGCGCTTCGTACAACGGTTTCGATTCACGTGCGAATTCGCCGAACGCACTCTCCAGTATGTCGCCCTGTTTCAGTTTTTCGATTTCGGCTTCGTCGATTTCTTCGCGCGAAAACACGCTGGCGATCAGGCCGCCGACGATGCCCATGCGATCGCGAAAGCGCACGCCGCGGTACGCATGATTGAGCGTGATGCCGATCTCGCGATCCACCAGCCACAAGGGCAGGCCGCGCGCGTCGGCGGCGGCCATCGCCGCCTTCATTTCCGCGCCGGGTTCTATGCCGTACTGCTCGGCGATGCGTTGCTGGAACGACGACAGCGCCAGCGACGCGAACACCATCCCGGCCTTGCCGGCGCGGATGACCTGGAACAGGTCCATTTTCGAAAATGCTTCCGGGTCGCGCATGCCGCGCGCACGGCTCTCGCACAATTCGATCGCGACGGCGTCGAAGGGTTCGCGTTCGATCAGCGCGTTGACCGCTTCCACCGATGCGCGCGAAACATGCGCGGTGCCCAGCAACACGTATTCGATGCCGTCGCGCTCGACGCGCGCGATGGGTTGGTCGTTCAGGGGGTCGCTTGTTGCGTCGGCGGCGTTCGCCGGCGTGATCGAGTCATTCAAGGCGCGATCCTAATCCCGAAACCGCTTCGTGAGGTCGCCATACGCGTCGATGCGGCGATCGCGCAGAAACGGCCAGATGCGCCGCACGGCTTCGCTGCGCGCCATGTCGATGTCGGCGATCAGCAACTCGCGGCCGTCGTCGTTGGCTTTCGCGAGAACCTCGCCCTGCGGCCCGGCGACGAAACTCGATCCCCAGAATTGTGCGCCGCGACCTTCGTCCGGTGCAGGCTCGAAGCCGACCCGGTTGCAGGTGAGCACCGGCACGCCATTGGCGACGGCATGCCCGCGCTGCACGGTGGTCCACGCATCACGCTGACGGTCCTTTTCATCCTGCGGATCGGCGGGATCCCAACCGATCGCCGTCGGATACAACAACAGTTCCGCGCCGGCCAGCGCCATCAGACGCGCGGCTTCGGGATACCACTGGTCCCAGCACACCAGCACGCCGAGTTTGCCGACCGATGTGTCGATCGGATGAAAGCCGAGATCGCCCGGCGTGAAGTAGAACTTCTCGTAGTAGGCCGGATCGTCGGGGATGTGCATCTTGCGGTACGTGCCCGCGATGTTTTCCGAGCGATCGAATACCACCGCGGTATTGTGGTACAGCCCGGCCGCGCGACGTTCGAACAGCGACGCAACGACGACCAGCTTCAACTCGGCGGCGAGCTTGCCGATGCGATCCGTGGATGGTCCGGGAATGGATTCGGCACGATCGAACTCCTCCACCGATTCGTGCTGGCAGAAGTAGGGACCGTTGTGGATTTCCTGCAGCAGCACCAGTTGCGTGCTTGCCTTCGCGGCTTCGCGCAGACCTGCCTCGATCGCGTCGAGGTTGGCGTTGACGCTGCCGCGATCGCGTTCCTGCAACAGTGCGACTTTGAGGGTTCGGGGAGACATCGGAGCAACCTTCGGCGTTCAGGCCGCCATTACACCATCGGGAAGCTGCATGGTCATGCAATGCAGGCTGCCGTTCTGCCAGATCAGCGGCCGGCAGGGAATCTGCACAACCTCGCGTCCGGGGTGGGCGAGCGCGATGGTCTTGGCGGCGGCGTCATCTACCGTGTCGCCGTACGCCGGCACCAGCACCGCACCGTTGATGATCAGGTAATTCGCGTAAGACGCCGCGAGGCGGCGGCCTTCGTCCATGATCGGCTTGGGCCAGGGCAGGGGAAACAATCGGTGCGGCTTGCCGTCCGGCGTGCGCAGCGCTTCGATCTCGCGGCGCATCGTGTCCAGTTCAGTGTAATGCGGATCGTCGGGATCGCTGCAGGCCTGGTACACGATTGCATCGTCCGGCGCGAAGCGGGCGAGGGTATCGACGTGCGCGTCGGTGTCGTCACCTTGCAGGTAGCCGTGATCGAGCCATAGCACGCGCTCCACCGACAGCGCGTTGCGCAACGTGAGTTCGATCAGTTCGCGCGATTGGTCGGGGTGGCGCTGCTGCAAGCACTTCCATGTGGTGAGGATCGTGCCGCGCCCGTCGGATTCGATCGCGCCGCCCTCCAGTGCCCAATCGACGCGCCGGTGTTGTGCGCCGCTGCGGAACACGCCGCGTTCGATCAGGCCCGCGACCAGCGCATCATCCTGCGACGCCTCGAACTTGCCGCCCCAGCCGGTGAAGCGGAAATCCACCAGTACATATCGTTCTTGCGCATCGGCACATGGATGTGCCGATAGCGGATCGTCAGATCCGTCGAAAGCAAGTCCGGACATGTGCCGGGCTTGCTGCGTCCGGGCCGTGGCAGGCTGCCCGGTTCCGGACTTCAAAGTGATCGGACCCGAGTCGCGCAGCCAGGTGTCGTCGTAGGGGATCTCGACGAAGCGCACGCGGGACAGGTCGGCGCCCGCGTCGCGCAGGCATTCGACGGCGTGCGCGCCGATCTCGGCATTCGGCGTGCAGACAATCGCGGTTTCGAAACGCGTGATGGCTGCAATCAGCGCGGCGCAGGTACCCTCGACGGAATCTAGCCGCGCCGCCCAGTCGGTGCCGGCATGCGGCCACGCCAGCAACACCGCGGACTGCGGCTCCCATTCGGCCGGCAGTCGCAATTCGGGGGGCGTCATGGTTTATGAGCCTTCAAAACTTCCGTCATTCCGGCGAAGGCCGGAATCCAGCCTGCAGAGTGCGGCAACATGGATCCCTGCCTTCGCCGGGATGACGACAAATATTCCGTTCCATTCGGAGCGGCTGTTGTGAAAAGTCAGGCCTGGGATGGCCGTTCTGGTGCTTGAGAATTCGAAGCCGGCCAGTTTGCCGATCCAGCGGGCGACGC
>JAGWZT010000486.1 GCA_018971925.1 Lysobacteraceae bacterium
ACCGCGCGTCGCCCAGCGCCGCGGAGTTGGAACGCGCATGGCCCCTGATCCGCAACTACCGGTCGGCGCAGGCGCACCTTGCGCTGATGCGCGACAAGCATCTTCTTTTTTCTCCCGGCGATCGGGCGTTCCTGATGTACGGCATCGAAGGACGCAGCTGGGTCAGCATGGGTGATCCCGTGGGCGAAGACGACGACGCGCGCCGCGAACTGGTGTGGAGTTTCATGGAGCAGTGCGAGCGCGCGGGTGGCTGGCCGGTGTTCTACCAGGTAAGTCCGGCCGATCTCGACCTGTATCTCGAAGTCGGCATGAACCTGTTGAAGATCGGCGAGGAGGCGCGGGTGCCGCTCCCGGATTTCAACCTCGACGGCAAGTCGAAGAAGACCTTGCGCGGCACGCTCAACAAACTCGAACGCGAAGGGCTGCGGCTTGAAGTCATCCAGGCGGAAGCGGTGCCGCCGCTGATGCCGCGGCTCAAGGCAATTTCCGACGCATGGCTGGCCGACAAGCGCGCACGCGAGAAACGCTTCTCGCTCGGCGCGTTCGATCCGGAATATCTTTCCCGTACACCGATGGCGCTGGTCTGGCAAGGCGAACGGTTGCTGGCGTTTGCCAATCTGTTCCTTACCGGGAACAAGGAGGAAGCCTCGCTGGACCTGATGCGCTTCGCGCCCGAAAGCCCGTCCGGCAGCATGGATTTCCTATTCATCGAACTGATGGACTGGGCGCGTCGGGAAGGCTACCGCTGGTTCAACCTCGGCATGGCCTCGATGGCCGGCATGACCAACCGGCGGCTGGCGCCCTTGTGGAACCGCTTCGGCGCGCTGGTGTTCGGACGGGGCGAACGTTTCTACAATTTCCAGGGCCTGAAGCGATACAAGGACAAGTTCGACCCCGAGTGGGAGCCGCGCTACATGGCCGTTCCGGGAGGCATCGCCCTGCCGATGATCCTCGCGAACGTGGCCAGCCTGATCTCGGGCGGGATCACCGGGGTGGTGCGCAGATGAGCAGGTCGCAACGGAGCAGACGCATGATGTGGACCGGAATCGGTGCCATGGTGGTGCTGGTGGCGGCGTTCATCTGGAACCCCTTCGCACGGCCCAGCCTTGAGGACTCCACGGTCGTGGTGGCGCCTGCCGCCAACGTGGGCGCGCCGGCAGGCGACGGGGATGTGCTGACGATCCTGTACTCGGGCGATGGTGGCTGGGCCGATCTCGACAAGCAGCTCGGCACGGCGTTCGCGGCGCACGGCATCCCGGTACTCGGCATCAACAGCTTCAAGTATTTCTGGCGCAGCCGTTCGCCCGATGTCGCCGCGCAGCAACTCGACGCCTTGATCACCGATTCGCTCGCGAAATGGCACAAGCAGCGTGTGTGGCTGGTCGGATTCTCGTTCGGCGCCGATGCTTTGCCGACGTTGATCGACAAACTCAGCCCGGCCACGCGGTCGCGCATCACCCAGCTGGTACTGCTGTCGCCCAGCCGCGACATCACGTTCGAAATCCAGTTCGAGGGTTACATGGTTGCGCAGGGACGCTTCAAGGCATTCGTGAAAACCCTGTCGGAGAAATTCAACAAGGTGCCGGATTACCCCGCGCTGCCACCCGTCGTGGCGCTGGACAACAGGTTCCCGGTGGTTTGCTACTACGGCAAGGACGATGCCGGCGACAGCTTGTGCACGCAACAGGGCCTGCCCGCATGGGTGACGGTACGCGGCGAGGCCGGGGGACACCATTTCGACGAGGGCTACCAGCGCCTGGCCGAGCAGATGATCGACGGGCTGCCCGCC
>JAGWZT010000487.1 GCA_018971925.1 Lysobacteraceae bacterium
CGGGAAATCTCAGGCTTTCTTTTTGGGAATGTACAGGTCCGTGATGGTGCCTTCCGCCACTTCCGCCGCCATGCCGACCGACTCGCCGAGCGTCGGGTGCGGGTGGATGGTGAGCGCGATGTCGCCGATTTCGGCGCCCATTTCGATCGCCAGCGCGATTTCGGAAATCAAATCACCCGCGTGCACGCCGACGATGCCGCCGCCGATCACGCGGTGGCTGGCCTTGTCGTAGATCAGTTTGGTGAAGCCTTCTGCGCGATCCATGCCCAGCGCGCGGCCCGATGCTGCCCACGGGAACTTGCCGACGCCGAAATCGAGATTCTTTTCCTTCGCTTCGCGCTCGGTGACGCCGACCCACGCGATTTCCGGATCGGTGAACGCGACCGACGGCACCACCCGCGCATCGAAATGGCGCTTCTGGCCGGCCGCAGCTTCGGCGGCGGCGTGCGCTTCGTGCACGGCCTTGTGCGCCAGCATCGGCTGGCCGACCAGGTCGCCGATCGCGAAAATGTGCGGGACATTGGTGCGCATCTGCGTATCGACCGGGATCAGCCCGCGTTCGGTGACGGCGACACCGACCTTGTCGGCGCCGATCCTGTTGCCGTTGGCGCTGCGGCCCACCGACACCAGTACGCGATCGAAGGTCTTTTTCTCCGGAATGCTGTCGCCCTCGAACTCGCAGGTGATGCCGTTCTTCTGCGCCTTGGCAGCGGTGACCTTGGTTTTCAGATGCGCTGCGACGCCCTGGTTCCTGAGGCGCGTGGCGAGCGGGCGCACCAGGTCGGCATCCGCGCCGGGCATCAATTGGTCCATGAACTCGACCACGGTGACTTGACTGCCGAGCGCTCGATATACCGTCGCCATTTCCAGGCCGATGATGCCGCCGCCGACCACCAGCAGGTTCTTCGGAACATCCTTCAGTTGCAACGCGCCGGTGGAATCCATCACGCGCTCGTCATCCCACGGGAACATCGGCAGGCGCACGGCTTGCGAGCCCGCCGCGATGATGGCCTGCTCGAAACGGATCAGTTTCTTGTCGGTGCCGTGCACGACTTCGATTTCATGCGGCGACACGAACGCGCCGGTGCCCTGCACCGCGCGCACCTTCCGCTGCTTGGCCATCGTGGCGAGCCCGCCGGTCAGCTTACCGACGGTTTTGTCCTTGAAGTCACGCAACTTGTCGAGATCGATCTTCGGTTTGCCGAATTCGATGCCGTGCGCGCCCATCAGTTCGGCCGCGTCGATCACTTCGGCCGCGTGCAACAGCGCCTTGGACGGGATGCAGCCGACGTTGAGGCACACACCGCCCAACGTGCCGTAGCGTTCGACCAGCACCGTGTCGAGGCCGAGATCCGCGGCGCGGAAGGCCGCGCTGTAGCCGCCGGGGCCAGAGCCCAGCACCAGCATCGCGCATTCCATGTCGGGTTTGCGGCCGGTCGAAGCCGCGTCAGCGGCTGAGGGTGAGGCAGGATGCCGATCGGAAGAGACGCCATGGATGGCTGCTTGCGAAGACTTGTCCGCCTTCGGCACTTCCCCCCGCGATGCAGGGGGAGGGGATTTTTGTTGTGTTGCGTCGCCGGCTTGCGAATCTTCTGCTTCGATGATCGCGACCACCGTGCCCTGCTCGACGTTGTCACCGACCTTGACCTTCACTTCCCTGATCACGCCTGCGGCGGAAGCCGGGACTTCCATCGTGGCCTTGGCCGATTCCAGCGTGATCAATCCCTGATCCTTTTTCACGCGGTCGCCGGGTTTCACCAGCACCTCGATCACCGGCACGTCCTGGA
>JAGWZT010000488.1 GCA_018971925.1 Lysobacteraceae bacterium
ATGCGCGACCTGATGACGCACACGGCCGGCTTCGCCGAAGTCATCAAGGATCTGGGCGTACCGTCGACGAAGGATCTTTATCCGCTGAAGCGTTATCTCGCCGAACACATCCCGCCGCGGATTTTCCCGCCTGGTGAGGTCGTCGCGTATTCGAACTATGGCGCGACGCTGGCCGGCTACATCGTGCAGCGCGTGTCGGGCGAGCCGTTCGACCAATACGTCGAAGGCCACATCCTGAAACCGCTCGCGATGTCGCGTTCGACGTTCGTGCAGCCGCTCCCTGCGGCGCTGCAGGGCGACATGGCGACCGGCTATGTCACCGCGACCGGCAAGACCATCGTGCCGTTCGAACCGATCGAGCCCTACCCCGCCGGCTCGTTCACATCCACCGCCACCGAGATGGCGAATTTCATGATCGCGCAGTTGCAGAACGGGCAATTCGACGGCACGTCGATCCTGCCGACGGCGACCGCGCAGGAGATGCACTCGCACCAGTATTCCGCGGCGCCGGGGATGAACGGCTTCGACCTGGGCTTCTACCAGGAAAACCGCAACGGCCTGAAGATCATCGGCCACGGCGGCGACACCGTTGCCTTCCATTCCGACCTGCACCTGCTGCTGGACAAGGACGTGGGCGTTTTCATGTCCTTCAACAGCGCCGGCAAGGCGCCGAACGGCACCGCCGAAGGCGTGCGCACTGAATTGTTCCGCGCGTTCCTTGATCGCTATTTCCCCTACAGCGTTCCGAAAGAGGAAACCGCCGCGACCGCGAAGGCCGACGCGGCGCGCGTGACCGGCTGGTACTGGGCGAGCCGTCGCGAGGACAGCGCGTTGCGCTTGTTGTATCTGCTTAGCCAGACGCAGATATCCGCGTTGCCGAACGGCGACATCACCGTCGACGCGTTGAAAGACCCGAGCGGCGCAGTGAAGCATTGGCGCGAGATTGGCCCGCTCCTGTATCGCGAGGTAAACGGACAATCGAAGTTGCGTTTCGTCGCCAACGCAGACGGCTCGATCCGCCGCTGGGTCACCGACGATTTCCCGCCGGTGGAATTGTTCCAGCCCATGCGCGGATTGCTCGCACACGGCACCCTCGCGTCGCTGACCCAGATCGCGATTGCGGTGTTCGCGCTGACACTGCTGATCTGGATCGGCGGCGCGATCGCGCGGCGCCGCTTCAAGCGCAGGCTGCAATTCGCACCGCGCCAAGGCACACTGCGGATCGCGGCCCGCATCGGCGTGATCCTGCAACTCGCAGTGGTGGCCGGTTGGCTGGGCCTGCTGATCTGGTTCTCGAAACCGTTGTCGCTGTTCCATGCGAACTTCGACGGTCCGCTGCTTCTGCTTTACGCGCTGGGCGTGTTGGCGCTCGTCGGTGGCATCGCGATCATCCTCGATGCCGCGTGGCGGATCGCGCGCGGCCCGGGGGGCTGGCTGGCACGCGGCGGCGAGCTTGTACTTGGCCTGTGCGCGTTGTACGGGATCTGGGCGATCGTCGCCTGCGGCCTTGTCAACTTCAATTTGCACTATTGATTGCGTGAGCCGAACCACGCCCGAACAGGCAAGCGCCGAACTCGACGCGGCCGGGTACACGCAGCAGCTCGATCGCCGGCTGAAGCTGCGGCACCTGCTGGTGTACGGCATGGTGTTCATCGTGCCGATCGCGCCGGTCGCGGTGTACGGCTTCGTCGCGCACGCCAGCCACGGCATGGTGCCGCTGGTCTACCTGGTCGGCATGGTTGCGATGTTCTTCACCGCGCTGAGCTACAAGCAATTGAGCGCGGA
>JAGWZT010000489.1 GCA_018971925.1 Lysobacteraceae bacterium
ACTCCGGTGGGCCGACGAGTCAATGATACGCGCCGTTGGCCGGACCCGGCGGCGCACTGCTGTGAATGGACAGCCCACCGCGCTGCGTATCATGCTGTCGCTGCGCAGCTTTTCGAAACGCGACATCCGGCACGCCATGTGCATGCAGGATTGGCCATGGGTGGATGAGCGTCGGCCCGAATTGCTGGATTCCGAATGAGCCTGCGCGGAGATGTGCTGCACTCGCTGAGGTGGCTTGCAGGCGCGCGCTTCGCAGGCCAACTCGTCGCATGGGCGATCACGCTGGTCGTGATCCGCATCCTCAAGCCGTCGGATTACGGCCTGATGGCGATTGCCGAAATGATCGTGGGATTCGCCACATTGTTCCGCGAAATGGGACTGTACGCGGCGATGGTGCAAAAGCGTGACTTGACGCCACGCCAGGTCGAGCAGGCATTCGGCCTGCTGATCATCGCCAACGGTGCGATTTACGCCGTGGTGTTCGCGTTCGCGCCGCTGCTTGCGCATTTCTTTGGCGATCCTCGCCTCACGAACATGGTTCGGGTGCTGGGGATCGAATTTCCCTTGGCTGCGGTTGGCGTGATCCAGGATGCGATGCTCAGCCGCGAGATGAAGTTCAAGCCCAAGTCGTTCGTGAACCTGGCAGTTTCGCTCGGCAACGGCTTCACCACCCTGCCGTTGGCGTTGCTCGGTTTCGGGGTCTGGGCGTTGGTGTTCGGCAGTGTCGTTGGCTCCGTGATCCGTGCGGTGGGTCTGGTGCTGGTGGCGCGATACTGGTGCTGGCCGCGGTTTTCACGCGAAGGCATGGAGGACATGTTGCGCTTCGGTGGCTTCGTGACCGCAAGCAGCTTGGGCTGGTATGTCTATTCGCGGTCGGATGTCTTCATCATCGGCAAAGTGCTGGGCAGCAGGTTGCTCGGATTCTATTCGGTCGCGATGCAACTGGCTTCTCTGCCGATGCAAAAGGTCGGCGAGATGTTGGGTCAGGTCGGATACGCGGCGTATGCATCGATCCAGCACGACAGGAATGTGTTGCGCTCGAACTTCCTCAAGGCCGTGCGGATTCTGGGCGCCATTTCCTTTCCGGTCTTCTGGGGCATCGTTGGCGTCGCACCGGAACTGGTGAGCGTGGTACTCGGGCAAAAGTGGCAGCCTGCCGTGATGCCGATCGAGTTGCTGGGGCTGGTGATGCCGTTTCGGATGATCGTTCAAGGGCAGTCGCCGGTACTTGCGGCGATCGGGAAACCGCATCTGGGCACGTTGTGCCAGCTCATCGCTCTGCTGATCATGCCCCCGGCGTTTTTCGTGGGCGCGTATTTCGGGGGACTGGAAGGCGCGGCACTCGCATGGGTCGCCGGTTACCCCGTGCTGATGCTGATCCGGCTGCGGATCGAACTGCCGGCACTCGGGGTCACCTTCCGCCAGTATTTTTCATCCATTGCCATGCCGGCTGCGGCAGGAGCGTTGATGTTGCTGGCCGTGATCGCGACACGGCTGACGGTGGCCGAGCCGGCGCTGGGGGCGATTCCGGGGCTCTTATTCCTGGTCGCCGTCGGAATCCTCGTCTACGTCGGCTTCATGTGGCTGGCGGATCGCGAAAAGTGTCTGGAAATCGTGGATCTCGTCACGCGGCAGCGGTGATCCTGGGTGTCTCCGAAACGTCCGGAATATGGAGGCAGGCATGCAGTTTGCAGGAACTGCGATCATGGATACAGCGGAACAGCAATCCCGCATGGACGGGTCGGGCGTTACAACGGGCGCCTGGATCGCCGTTCGTATCGCGGC
>JAGWZT010000490.1 GCA_018971925.1 Lysobacteraceae bacterium
CGCATCAACGCCTGCCTGCTCTCACTGACCGAGCGAATCGAGACGGGAATGCAGTTCATCCAGGCGCAGGTCGGCATGCGCGCCGGGCGACACGCGCGCGGCGAGGCTTTGCTCGGGCGTGCGCCCCTGCCCTGTCGAGGCCACCGTCTCGGCCGCGGCGCGGTAGGCGTCGCGAAACGGTACGCCGGCGGCAGCCTGCTCGATCGCAACATCCGTGGCGTACATCGCGGGTTCGATCGCCGCACGCATCGTCGACTCGTTCCACTCCAGCCGCGCCAACAGGTCGGGCACCAGCTCCAGCGCCATCAATCCCCGGTGTACGCCGTGGAATATGCCGCCCTTGGAGAATTGCAAATCGCGCTGATAGCCGGATGGCAATGACAGCAGGTGTTCGATCTCGGTGCGCGCAGCGGCAACGCTGGCGTAGCTCGCGCGCAACAGTTCGATCACGTCAGGGTTGCGCTTGTTCGGCATGATCGACGAACCCGTGGTGTACTCCGGCGGCAACGTGACAAAACCGAACTCCGCGGTGGTGAACAACGACAGATCCCACGCCAGCCGGCGCACATCGAGCAGCGCACTGCCGATTGCTTCGAGCGCGGCCATTTCGAACTTGCCGCGCGAAAGCTGCGCGTAGATCGCGGCCACTTGCATGCGCGTGAACCCCAAAGCGCGCGTGGTGTGTTCACGATCGAGTTTCAGGTTCACGCCATAACCCGCAGCGCTGCCGAGCGGATTGGCGTCTATCCAATCGTGCGTCTGCTGCGCGCGCCAGGCATCGTCTATGAAAGCCTCCGCGAAACCGGCCCACCACATGGACGTGGACGACACCACCGCACGCTGCAAGTGCGTGTAGCCCGGCATCGGCAGGGATTCGTTGGTCGCACGATCAAGGCAAACCTTCGCGGCCGTTTTGCAATACCCCTCCAGTGCAGCGAGCTTTTCCTTCAACCATAGCCGCGTCGCAACCAGGATCTGGTCGTTGCGGCTGCGCCCGGTGTGCACCTTGCGACCCGCATCGCCGAGCCGTTCGGTCAGCCGCGCTTCAATGGCCGAATGACCGTCTTCGAAGCGGTCGTCCAACGCGAACGCGCCGCTGCGGAAATCGTCGGCCAGCGCATCGAGTTCACGCTCCAGCGCTGCGGCCTCGTCCGTGCTTACCACGCCGATGTTCGCCAAACCTTCCACGTGCGCCTTGCTGGCCGCGATGTCGTGCAGGAAGAACTCGCGATCCAGCAACACGTCGTCGCCGGCGAGGAAACGCATGATTTTTGCGTCGACCTTGCTGTCCGGTTTTTGCCACAACAAATCAGTCATGGGGAATTCCCGTCAGTTCGTCCACGCCGATCGCGCGATTGATGTTCTGCATAGCCTGCGTGGCCGCCCCTTTCAATAGATTGTCCAGCGTGGCGACGATCACCACGCGCCGGCCATCGGCGGACAAGCTGAATCCGCCTATTTCCGCTCGATGCCGGCCCGCGATGCGGCTGACCCACGGCGGATCGTCGACCACGTCGACCAGTGGCTCCCGATCGTACGCTGCATGGAAGCGCGCGAGCACGTCATCCCTTTTCATGGCTCGCGACAAATACAGGTTGCTGGTAACGGTAAGCCCACGAAAATGCGGCGCCACGTGTGGCATGAATTCCACCGGTACTCCGAGCTGGAACGACGCCTCCCTTTCATGGAGGTGGCCCGTAAGCGCATAGGGCATCAAATTGTCCCGAAGCTTTTCCGGATCGTTCTTGTCCGACGGCGCGGTGCCGGCGCCC
>JAGWZT010000056.1 GCA_018971925.1 Lysobacteraceae bacterium
GCCGAAGTGATGGCCGAGGCACGTCGCTACAACGTGCAGAAAATCGGCTTCGAGAAGTGAGGATCTGACGTCATGGCGATGAGTCTTGGCGACAACACGGGAAGCGACATCCCGCGCGCCGAAATCAATGTGACCCCGCTGGCGGACGTCATGCTGGTGCTGCTGATCATCTTCATGATCACGGCACCCCTGATGTCGCACAAGGTCAAGGTCGACCTGCCGCGGGCCGATCCCAATACCAAGCCGGTGCCGATCGACGTTCCGCCGATCGATTTGGCGGTGGAGGCCGACGGTACGTTGTATTGGAACGACAGTCTGATCAGTGACGCGATTCTTTCCGCCAAGCTGCGTGCCGAGGCGAGCAACAATCCGCAACCGGAACTCGACATCCGCGCGGACAGGACCACGCCTTACAGCATCATCTGGAAAGTGATGCAGGAGGCGAAGGACGCGGGCATGGTGCACGTGGGCTTCATCACCCACGGCAAGGGCAAGAACGGCTCCAATCCTGACTGAAGGCTTCGTCATCATCAGGGAAATGCCGCGCCCAGCGCGGCATTTTTTTGCGCTCAAACCAGGATCGAAAGATAGCGACGCACGGTTGTTGCGAGGCCGTCATACAGCGCTTCGCTAATCAATGCATGCCCGATCGAAACCTCCGCGAGCTGTGGAATGGCGCGCCGGAACGCGCCGAGGTTCTGCTGGTCAAGGTCGTGGCCCGCATTCACCGCCAACCCCGCCTTGGCGGCATGCCTGGCCGTGCTCACGCAGCGCGCCAGTGCCGCATTGGCGTCGCCCTCGGCGAAGGCGCGGGCATAAGGTCCGGTATAAAGCTCGACGCGTGCAACGCCGATTGCGCGCGCTTGCTGCAAACCCGTCGTCGTGCCCGCGTCGACGAACAGCGAGACGCGGCAACCGATCGCGTCGAGTTCTGCCACCAGTGGCGCCAGGCGATCGACGTCGCGGATCAGATCGAAGCCGTGGTCGGAGGTGATTTGGCCGTCTGAATCGGGAACCAGGGTGGCCTGCGTGGGCCGCGCCTGCCGCGCCAGTTCGACGAACCCGGGATAGCCGGGACGCGGGGGTGCAAACGGATTGCCCTCGATGTTGAACTCGACACGGCCGCGGGTCAGCTCCGACAGCAACGCGACGTCCTCGGCGGTGACGTGGCGGCGGTCAGGTCGCGGGTGCACCGTGATGCCGCCGCAGCCGGCCGCGATGCAGGTTTCGGCGGCGTTGCGCAGGTTCGGCTCGTCGCCGCCGCGCGCGTTGCGCAACACGGCGATCTTGTTGAGGTTGACGCTGAGGACCGTCATGGATGTCTTCGACAACGTGGGTCGGTAGCACGGGATGGTGCACGCGTCCGCGCGGGACGTTGCACTGGACGATAGCAACCAGTGTCACGACCGGGGGCGATGTCCGGAATGATGCCACGGAAGAATAAAAAAGGCGCGGAGAGGACTCCGCGCCGGAGGGTGCAATCCACGACGCTCGCTGTGCGCCGTGAACTTACGGGGAGACTACCCGTACATCTGAGACACCTTGGGTGCGGTGGAGTTCCCGAACCGCGTTCGCAGGGTCAGACGGGGCGGTCCGGAGCCGGTCGGAAAGCGAAAATGGTGCGGGTACTGCCCTGCCACGCCATGCAACCGCGGTAGCCGGGCGCCGGATCGAAACCCGATACCTGCCAATCCTGCGCTTCACCCAGCGCGGGGTCGGTGCGTGCCAGCACCCAATCCGCTCCGGCAGCATGCGCGAAGGCAAGGCGCGCGAGGCCAAAGGACAGGCCCTCGCCGATGGCTTTCAACACGGCCTCCTTGGCGCACCAAAGTCCGATGAAGGCACGGTCGCGCACTCCCGGGTCAAGCGCGGCGAGGGCATCAGCTTCTCCGGCGTCGAAAAACCGCCGCGCGATTTCGATCGCACGCAGGTTTTTGCCCAGCCGCTCGATGTCGACACCCACCGCGCCGCGTCGCGAAAGTGCGACCAGTGCATAGCCGCCACTGTGCGACCAATTGAACTCGAACAACGTGTCGCCGCCGCGCGTATTCGCAGAGTTGGCGAGATGGGGTTTGCCGCGCGAATCTTCGTCCAGCGCGATGGCGGACTTGGGAACGTCGAGGTAGCTGGCGAGCAGCGCGACAAGCGGCGCGCGCCGTTGCGAAGACGCGTACGGAATCCGCCAGAGATGGATCGAGCGGTCGTCCAGCGCCGGGGCGACTTCGTCCGGCGCCGCCTCGGCGAACTTCAGATGCAGCGACATCAACCGGACCGTGCGCTCAATGCCGCACGCGATCGTCGTACAGCCGCTTCACGATCGAAGGATCGGCCAGCGTGGACGTGTCGCCCAGCGTGGCGAGATCGACTTCGCTGTTGCCGGCTTCCGCGATCTTGCGCAGGATCCGTCGCATGGTCTTGGCCGAGCGGGTCTTCGGCAAGGCCGGCGCCCATTGCAGGAATTCGGGCACGGCGAAGGCCCCGATCCGCTCGCGTATGCCGCCAACGAGTTCCTTTTTCAGCGCCTCGCTCGGGGTCACCCCTTCCTTCGGCGTCACGAATGCGTAAATGGTCGTGCCCTTGATCTCGTGCGGGCAGCCCACCACCGCGGCTTCGGCCACGCGCTCGTCGGCCATCATCGCGCTTTCGATTTCGGCGGTGCCGATGCGGTGGCCGGACACATTGATCACGTCGTCGACGCGGCCGGTGATCTTCCAGTCGCCGTCGGCGTCGCGCTCGGCGCCGTCGCCGGTGGTGTACACGCCTGGATACATCTTGAAATACGTGTCGATGAAGCGCTGGTGGTCACCGTACACGGTGCGCATCTGGCCGGGCCAGGAGTCGGTGATCACGAGATTGCCGGAACCCACGCCCTCGAGGGTCTTGCCGTCCGGGTCGAAGATCGCCGGCTTGATGCCGAAGAACGGCTTCATCGCCGCGCCGGGTTTCAGCGTGGTCGATCCGGGCAACGGGCAGATCATGATGCCGCCGGTTTCGGTCTGCCACCAGGTGTCCACGATCGGGCAGCGGCCTTCGCCGGCCACGTTGAAGTACCACTCCCACGCCTCGGGATTGATCGGCTCGCCGACGGAACCGAGCAGACGCAGCGATTTGCGCGAGGTGTGCTTTACCGGTTCATCGCCCTCGCGCATCAGCGCGCGGATCGCCGTCGGCGCGGTGTACAGGATCGTCACCCCGTGCTTGTCGCAGACCTGCCAGATGCGCGAGGCGTCGGGCCAGTTCGGCACGCCTTCGAACACCAGCGAGGTCGCGCCGTTCGCAAGCGGACCGTACACGATGTAACTGTGTCCGGTGACCCAGCCGACGTCGGCCGTGCACCAATAGATGTCATCCTCGCGCAGGTCGAAAATCGCCTCGTGCGTGTACGACACCCACACCATGTAGCCGCCGATGGTGTGCAGCACACCCTTGGGCTTGCCGGTGCTGCCCGAGGTGTACAGGATGAACAGCGGGTCTTCCGCGTTCATGGGTTCCGGTTCGCACGCTGCGGCTTGGCCTTCCACCAACGTGTGCCACCAGCGGTCGCGCGGCGATTGCATGTTCACCGCGCCACCGGTGCGGCGCACCACCACCACGGTCTCGATGCTGTTGGTGTCCGGACGGGTCAGGGCTTCGTCGACGTTGTGCTTCAGCGCAATCTTCTTGTTGGCGCGCACGCCTTCGTCGGCGGTGATCACCAGTTTGCATTGCGAGTCGGCGATGCGGCCAGCCAGCGCGTCCGGTGAAAATCCGCCGAACACCACCGAGTGGATCGCGCCGATGCGCGCGCACGCCAGCATGGCTACGCAGGCTTCCGGAATCATCGGCATGTAGATTGCTATCCGGTCACCCTTCCCGACGCCCAGGTTGCGCAAGGCATTCGCGAACCGGCAGACATCGGTGTGCAGCTCGCGGTACGTGATCGCGCGCGAAACCTTCGGGTCGTCGCCCTCGAACAGCAGCGCGGTTTTGTCGCCGCGCTCTTCCAGATGCCGATCGAGGCAGCTGACGGTGGGGTTCAGCACGCCATCCGCGTACCAGCGGATGTGCAGGTCCTTCGTGTCGAACGAAACGTCCCTGACCTGCGTGGGCGGCTTGATCCATTCCAGCCGCTTCGCGGCGCTGGCCCAGAACTGTTCCGGGTCGTCGATCGATTCTTCGTACAGGCGGGCGTAATGGTCGGGCTTGACCTGCTCGGCGGCGGCAAATGCCGGCGGAACGGGATGGACCTTGCTCATCGCTTGAGACTCCTCTCAGCCAGACAAGGACGCAAGCGTAGCAAATTGGCAGTGCAGCGGCGTCGCAAAGCGGTCAGTGCGTATCCGATCGTGGCAGTTGCCGGGGCGGTTCGCCGGGTTTGCGAACGGTGTCGCGCAAGGCCCGGATCTCCCGATCGGTCATGTGCTCGGGCCGCGAACTCGCGCGTACGTGGCGCTCGATGAAAACCAGCGCCGCCGCGATGGCGGCCACGAACCCGACGAAGATGCTGAGCCCCATCCATCCGGGCGAGCGGCTGGTGAACGCCAGCATGAAGGCAACCAATGCAAGCAGAGCCAAACCCCAGACCATGGGTAACCCCGGCAGCGCGAACCTGGCTGGATCATAGCGCAGGCAACCGCACCGGCGTATGGTCGTGATGTCGATCGACGGAGACCGCCACGATGATCGCACTGCCTTCGGTCGCGCTCGCGGGAGTGATGTCCTGGGCGTCCGGCTTCAGGTTGTACGCGGCGCTCTTCATTGCCGGCATGCTGGAACACTTCCACCTCGTCGTGCTGCCGGCAAAACTGGAAATCCTCGCGCACACGCCGGTGCTGATCGTGACGGGCGTGTTGCTGGTGGTCGAGTTCCTGGTCGACAAGATTCCGGCGGTCGATTCGGTGTGGGACAGCGTGCAGACCTTCGTGCGTGTGCCGCTGGGTGCGTTACTTGCGTGGGGCGTATTCGCCAACGCATCACCGGAAACGCAGACGGTCGCGGCGATTCTTGGCGGCGCGCTGGCGGCCGGTACCCACGTTGCCAAAGCCGGTACGCGGGCCGTCGTGAATACTTCGCCCGAACCCCTTTCCAATTGGGGTCTCAGTTTTTCCGAAGACGGCGTGCTGCTGCTGGGAATGTGGCTGGCGTTCAAACACCCGGCGGTGTTCGTGGTGCTGCTGGTGCTGTTCGCGCTGCTGCTGGTGTGGCTGATCCCGAAGCTGTGGCGCGGCCTGATGGCACTGAAGCGTGGTTTACAGCGACTGTTCACCCGTGATCTGGACCACGGCGGCTGAGGCTGGAACGGCGGGAACGCATTCGACGCGAAAGGAATGGGTGTGGTTGTCGCCCGAACGCCCGCGACGCCTGCAAGGCGAGCCAGGTCATCCAGAAGGCGAACACCGGCCACGCCACCACACCGAGACCCCGACAAGCTCAGCGGGGTTGCGGCGGATCGAGAGGATGAAAAACTTCAGCAATTTGTAACCCGCTGCTTTGTAAAGACAATTGTTGGCAGCCACAAAACTGGCGTCTGTTGTGGGCGTTCGCGGCGGAACCCCACAACCTGTCGCAGGCTTCGAGATCGCGCGGCGTATGCTGACCGGATGCAAAGTCCGGCCGAAAACCCGCCGCTCGCCCGCATCAAGGGTCGCGGCGCCGCTTCCAATCCGGAGGGGCGCTTCGAAAGCGTGCGTCACCACGCCGAAGATGACGGTTGGCAGGGCGCTGTGCTGGACGAGGCCGCGCCCCGTCCGCGCACGGAGGTGAGCGAAGAACACGCGCGCAGCGTGATCACGCGCAACGATTCGCCCGACCTCGCGTTCGAGCAGGCGCTGAATCCGTACCGCGGGTGCGAGCACGGCTGCATTTATTGCTTCGCGCGCCCCTCGCACAGTTACCTGAATCTTTCACCCGGGCTGGATTTCGAAGCGAAGCTGCGCGCCAAGACCAACCTGGCGGAAGTGCTGCGCGCGGAGTTGGCGAAGCCCGGATACGCGGTGAAACCGATCAACATCGGCAGCAATACCGACCCGTACCAGCCGGTGGAAAAAAAATGGCGGCTGACCCGCGCCGCGCTGGAGGTACTGGTGGAATGCCACCATCCCTGCACCATCGTCACCAAGAATGCGCTGGTTGAACGCGACCTCGATCTGCTAGGCGCCATGGCGCGCGAGAACCTGGTGCAAGTGTTCGTGTCGGTGAATTCACTCGACAACCGGCTGGCGTCGAAGCTGGAGCCGCGCGCGTCCGCGCCGCACCGGCGCTTGCAGGCGGTGCAGGCCCTCACGCAAGCGGGCGTGCCGACCGGCGTGCTGGTCGCGCCCATCATTCCGGCGTTGAACGATCGCGACATGGAAGCGGTACTGGATCGTGCCGCGGAAGCGGGTGCCAACATGGCGGGTTACACCGTGTTGCGGTTGCCGTGGGAACTGAAGGTGCTGTTCCGCGAATGGCTGGCGATCCACGTGCCGCAACGTGCCGAGCACGTGATGAGCCTGGTCAGGCAGATGAACGGTGGGCGCGATTACGATTCCGATTTCCGCACCCGCATGCGTGGCCAGGGACCATTCGCGGAGCTGTTGCGGCGGCGCTTCGAGGTCGCCTGCCGCCGCCATGGCTTCTTCCGCCTGCGCGCCCTGCAGCTGGATTGCACGCGTTTCAAGCCGCCGCGGAAGCATTCACCGCAAGGTGAGCTGTTCTGAGAACCTCCGAAGAACCGTCGCCCGCGATGGTTCTTCGGAGGTTCTTGGCGTCAAATGACCAACATGCTTAGTTCCGGGCTGCAGACAAGTATTTCCCGAACCAGTCCAGCGTCCGCCGCATGATGTCTTCCTCGTCGGCGTGGTTGGCGATGTGGTGTCCCTGGTTGGCGTACACCACCAGCGTGGCCGGTATGCCGAGCGTCTTCAGCGCGTGCCAGTATTCGAACGATTGCGGGGCGGGGCATTCCTCGTCGCGCTCGCCGACCACGATCAGCGCGGGTGTGCGCGCGTTCTTGATGTAATTGATCGCCGAGCTTTTCGCGTAGGCGGTGGGGTCGTCGTACAGCGATGCGCCGAAGAACGGAATCATCCATTGGTCGATCTGGTTCTGGCCGTAATAGCTTTGCCAGTCGGCAATGCCGGCGCCCGCGACCACCGCCTTGAAGCGCTGGCTGCGGGTCGGTGCGAACATGCTCATGAAACCGCCGTAGCTCCAGCCCATCATGCCGAGCCTTGTGTCGTCGATCGGCAGCATTTTCTCGACCTTGTCCACGCCCGCGAGGATGTCGTCGAGGTCACCGTAACCCATCTGGTTGCGGATGGCCTGCGCGTATTTTTCGCCTTCGCCGAAGCTGCCACGCGGATTGGGCATCAGCACGAAATAGCCGAATTCCGACAACATCGCCGGACCGCTGCCCCAGCTCGGCATGGTCGCCCAGGACGGGCCACCGTGCACGTACACGATCATCGGATACGTCTTGTGCGGATCGTAATTCGCCGGATACATCAGCCAGCCCTGCACGTGGAACCCGGCGTGGTCCCACTCCACCGACCCGACCTTGCCCCAGGCGTGCGCGAGATCCTTGTTGATGGACGTGACCGCAGGCGGCGGCGCGGTGGTTAGCCGGCCTGCGTGGACTTCCGGTGGCTGATCGAATGAATTGCCCGCGTAAGCAATGCGCAGCGGCGCCTTGCCCGATAGCGAAACCGAGAGCGCGGCACGGCCGTCGCCGATTCCGCCCGGCGCGGTGAACCACAAACGCGTCTGACGCGCGCTGTTGCCGGAGAGCGTGTACCCCGTGACCTGTGTCTTGCCGCTCGCAATCTGATTGACCAGCAACGATTGCGCATCGAGGAAGGTGAACCACGACGGCGTGACCTTCGCGCCTTCGGTCAGGTCCACCGGCGTCCCGCCGGATGCAGGCACGCTGTAGATGTCGCCGCCGGTCGCGCCGCGATCGCTCATCAGGCCACCGATGAACAGGATGCGCGCATCGTCCGGCGACCAGCGTGGCAGCGCGATCTGCAGGCCGTGCAGCGGACCGCCGGCCGTCGCGGGATCGACGACCAGCTTGGGCGCGGCGCCTGCGCGGGCGTCCTGCACGTAAAGTTTCGCCGTCCACCAGTTGTCGTCGCCGGGTGGCTTAGCGGCGATGTACGCGATGCGGTTGCCGGTCGAGGATGCACGGAATTCGTACACGTACGACCCTTCGGGCGTCAGCAGTTCGGGCGCGCCACCCGACGCCGCGATGCGGGCCACGCGTTGCACCTGCACGTCGCTTTCGCCGATCACGCCGACCCGCGGATTCCCGGAAGCCGTCGCATAAGGCAGGCGTGTCGCACCCGGTACGTAGAGGAACGCGATGCGCTTGCCATCGCGGCTCCATTGCATCCCCTGGGCGAAGCCGTTGAGGTCCGCGAGCTTGCGCGGTGGCTTGCCGGCATTCACGTCGATGAGCCAGATCGCGCCGCGGATCGGCTTGGTATTGGACGCATCGACTTTGCAGCGCGTCAACACCGCCAACGCATTCCAGCGCGGCGCCCAGCGGAGGCCTTGTTCGCGGCAACCGCCGGGAATGGCGATCGCATGCGCGCCTTCGCCGTTCCACGCGCCGAGCATCAGCTCGGTATCGTCGCCATGCGAAACCAGCCAGGCAAGGTGCTGGCCGTCGTATGACAGTGCCACCGCGGGGATATTCCGGACCTCGGCGCGTTGCGCCAGGAT
This sequence comes from Lysobacteraceae bacterium, assembly GCA_018971925.1. Lineage (GTDB taxonomy): Bacteria > Pseudomonadota > Gammaproteobacteria > Xanthomonadales > Rhodanobacteraceae > 66-474. The sequence goes on from JAGWZT010000056.1 coordinate 8,683, forward strand.
CTGTTCGATCCTCGCATTTTCCGATGCGGCGACGGGCGGCGCCTTCGCCCGCAAGCCGGGTGCGATGGCCAGTGCGGCGGAGACGACAAGCAGCATGAAGCCGTGACGGGCGGGTGGCATGGCGCGCCTTCGCAAAAGTGGGATTGGGGGAACCTACACCCCGCACGCAAAGGACGCCAAGTGCCGATACGCACGGCCTTGTCGAATATTCGGATCACACGTGGGCACGACCGGACTTCACGGTTTTTGCGAAGAAGCGCCGCTGCTACGTCGCCAGGCGCGCGATCGCGCGCGGCTTACGCCCTTTTCTCGCCCGAAGCGTGCAGGACGCGCGGCTCGTCGTGATCGCTTCGGGCCGGAGTGTTCCCTTCAGCGGCGCGGGAAGATTTGGCCCGCGCATCCAGCAGCTCGTCCAACTGCGCCTGCAACGCTTTCATTTGCACGGTGTGCCGGTGCAGCGCCGCCATGATCGCCCACA
>JAGWZT010000057.1 GCA_018971925.1 Lysobacteraceae bacterium
CGCGCTGGCTTCCTTTCGACGGCGAGGGCCGGGCGCCCGTGCACGATCACCGGCTGTGCTGGATTGGCGCCGGCGGGCTCGCGCCCGACACGCCGGCCAACTTCCTCGGTCGCGCTGCGGGTGCGCCGCTTCATGCACTGCGCGAACCCGCGGCGCATGCGATATTTCCCGAGGCGGAATGGCTGGATTTGCGGACGGCCGCCTCCGAACTCGACCGCGACGATGCAGCCGTGTTTGCTTACGCGCGCGGACTCGCCAACTGGCAAGCCGCCACGCGTCATTGCAGCTACTGCGGTGCCCCGCTGGCGCTCGTCGAAGGCGGTCATCGCGCTGTGTGCAATGGCTGCGGGCGCCTGCATTTCCCCCGCACCGACGCGGCGATCATCGTGGTCGTCGAGCACGGCGACGCGTGCCTGCTCGGGCGACAGGCCGCGTGGCGCCCGCGCCAGTACTCGACCCTGGCCGGATTCGTGGAGCCGGGCGAGTCGCTGGCCGACGCGGTGCGGCGCGAGGTGCGCGAAGAAACCGGCGTCGAAATCCTCGATTGCGACTTCCATTCATCGCAGCCGTGGCCGTTCCCGGCATCGCTGATGCTCGGCTTCACCGCGACCGCGGCCGGGCGCGCGATCAACCTGGCCGATGGCGAACTGGAAGACGCCCGCTGGTTCACCGCGCAGGAAATCGTCGCAGGCCTGCGCGATGGCACATTGCATGTTTCCACGCCGCTGTCGATTTCGCATCGCCTGATCGAACACTGGTTGCGCACACGCGCGGGCATCGAACTGTCCACGTTGCCGCGCGCCGGTTGAGCGGTACGACTACAATTCACGTGGAAGCTCGTTGACTCTTTGGGGTTGGATGGCCATCGAACTTGTTGCCGCGCTGATCGTGCTGCTGGTGCTGATCGTCTGGCCCGGCAACGTCGCGAACCTGCGCCAATTCGGCTGGTACCACCGCTGGCTCGGTGCGCTCGATTTTGCCGAAGGTGGCGGCCGGGTGGCGCTTGCGCTGATCCTGCCGGTGGTGGTGTGCGCGGTCATCGCGCATTTCCTGCAAGGCTGGGTGCTTGCGCTCGCCGCGCTCGCATTCTCGGTGCTGATCCTGTTTTACACCTTGGGTCCGCGCGAGCTCGAAAGCGATTTCGAGGCGGTGCTGCACGACGACGACCCGGCCACGCGCCTCGCCACCGCGCAGAACCTGCGCAGCGTTCCGGACGGCGCGCCGCGCGCGTTCACGGCGCCGGAGCTGGTCGAGGCTGCGGTGATGGCGTCGTTGCGGCGGCGCTTTGGCGTGGTGTTCTGGTTTTTCCTGCTCGGGCCGGCGGGTGCTCTGGGTTACCGACTGGCCTGGGTCACGACGGAGACCGGCGATCCGCGCACGCGTCATGCGGCGCGGCGATTTGCCTGCGCGCTCGACTGGATTCCCGCGCACCTGATGGTTCTGGCGATGGCGCTGGTATCCAACTTCGACGCCGTCACCGGCGCCTGGCGGGCATGGCACGGACAGCCCGGGCATTCGATGGAAAACCTCGACCCCGATTTTCTTGCGGCCGTTGCGCGTTCGGGCGTGGACGCCGACATCGAAGCCGGCGATGGTGTGACCACCGACACACACGATCCGCTCATCGAACTTGCCGATGCGCGGCGCCTGATGCTGCGGGTGCTGATCGTGTGGCTCGCCGTGGTTGCGCTGGTGGTGCTGGCGGGTTGGATCGCCTGAGGAAAGCTCAGAGTAACCTGCTGCGCTACTCGCCACATCCCTGTGGCTCGCCCTTCGGGTCGCCGGAGCCTGCCCCGGACTTGATCCGGGGGCATTCAAAGCGGCAGTCCCTGCCGCTTTGGTCGCGACGGTTCTTCCGAGCTTTCCGACGATCAGGCATCCGGCGCGATCAGCCGTTCCATTTCGGCCTTGAGGATCGCACCGTGTTCGCGCAGCCAGTCTCGCTGGGCCTGGTAACCGGGCATCAGTTCGCCGACGCGCGTCCAGAAGCGCGGCGCATGGCTGCGCACTTTCAGGTGACACATTTCGTGTGCCAGCACGTAACGCAGCGCCGCGGGCGGGGCGAGCGCGAGCGCGAGGTCGAGGGTGATGCGGTCACGGGCATCGAGGCTGCCCCACAGGCTTTTCAGTGGCTTGATGCGCAGGCCCGTGGGCGCGGCATCGAGGCGTTCGGAGGCGTGCGCCATCCAACGCGACAGGTCGCGCCGCATGTGGGTTTCCAGGAACGCGGCGAGCAGATTGCGTGCCGCAGGCATCGCGGTGGTGAACGGACGCGGCACGTGCAGGCGCAGTTCGTCGCCAAGAAATTCGATGCGCGGGTATTCACTTTCGCGCCACGTGAGTTCGACGCTCTCGCCGCGCAGCGGAATCAACGTGGGCACGCCGGGCTTCAGCGGTGGCGGACCGCGCCGCGGCACGCGCAGTTCGGACAGCTTGCGTTCCAACCAGTCGCTGTTTTCGCGCAGGAAAGCGTACACCTGCGCGGGGTGGGTGCCGCGCGGATAGGAAATGCGCGCGCCGTGCGAGGTGACCGACAGGCGCAGGCGGCGCGCGCGCGGATGCATGGCTTTCAGCACCTTGATGGTGCCGCCCTTGCCCGTCGCCAGTTCCAGAAAGTCGCCCTGCGGAATCATGCTGCCTTCTTGTTGCTCTCGTCGGGGCGTTCCAGCCCGAACCATTGTTGCAAGCCCTCGAACAGCCGTTCGAGTTCCAGGGTCATCAGGGCGAAGCGCGCGTCGAGTTCGGCTTCGGCGGAATCCCGCCCGTCGGCGTCGAGTGAATCCTGCACGACATCGAGAAACCGCAGCTTGCGGATCACCAGATCCTCGCCGAGCACGAAACTCGCGCGATCCTCGAACTGCAAGCCGAGCTGGAACACCTGCTTGCCCTGTTTCAAATGCGCCCGGACCTCGGCGCTTTCAAGCTCCTGTTTTCGACAGCGAATGATCGCTCCGCCGGCGGGGTCGCGCAGCTCGCATTCGTCGCCGAACGCGAGCCCGCCCGGTAGCTTGCCATGCGCGAGCCACTGGGTCATCAGGGCGCGCGGGGTTTCGGCGGCAGCCAGCGGCTGGGCTGGGAAGCTGCCCAGTGCCTCACGCAAGGCGGTCAGCGCCGTTTCGGCGGACTTGCGGCTGGCCGTGTCCAGCACCAGCCAGCCATTTTTCGAATCCAGCCAAGCATTTAGACGCGACGGACGGACAAAGGCCTGGGGCAGCAGGACGTCCAGCACCTCGGCCTTGATGGCGCGGCGCTGACGCCCGCCGACCGGCCGGCCGCGGCGCTCGGTTTCCTTGCGCAGACGCTTGCCCAGCTCGGCGTTGACCACTGCTGCCGGCAGCAGTTTTTCCTCGCTGCCGAGGGTTACCAGGGTGGCCTTGCCGACGGTGTGGCTCAGCACTTCGGAATCCGGTCCGAACGGTGAGACGAAACCGCGCGTGGCCAGTTCCAGGGGGCCGCACGCGCGCAGCGCGTGGCCGGCCAGCGCGGTGTCGAGATCCTTGAGCGACTTGGCAGCGGAAGGGGAGAAGCGAAACAGGGTGAGGTTGCGGAAGAACATGGGCGAGAGTAGTGGTTGGGGAATGGGGACGAGGGGTGAGTTGGAGTTGGCGGAATTGCAACGGGTGCAAGCACGTACGGTGATCCGGGAGGTTCGTTGTGGATTGGTCCAAGCGCCCGCGCTACTCGTCCCTCGCCCCCGCTTTATCCGCCAGCCATGCATGAGCATCCTGCCGCGGTGTCTCACCGTGCGAGCCCAGCGATGCGAAATCGAACAATTCGGCATCGGCCAGGTGCGAAGGCGTGACGTGCGCAAGCGCCCGAAACATGGTTTCGCTGCGGCCGGGGTGTTCGTGTTCCCACGCATCCAGCATCCGCCGCACCTGCTTGCGCTGCAGGTTTTCCTGCGAGCCACACAGGTTGCACGGGATGATCGGGAACGCGCGCTGCGCGGCGTACTCGGCGATTTCGGCTTCGCGGCAATACGCGAGCGGCCGGATCAGCAGGTGCTTGCCGTCGTCGGACAAAAGTTTTGGCGGCATCGCCTTCAACGCGCCGCCATGGAACAGGTTCAGGAAAAACGTGGCGAGGATGTCGTCACGGTGATGGCCGAGCGCGATCTTGTTGAAGCCCTCGCGCTCTGCGAATGCATACAGGGCGCCGCGCCGCAGCCGCGAGCACAGGCTGCACATCGTCTTGCCCTCGGGCACCACGCGCGTGACGACGCTGTAGGTGTCCTGCTCGATCACGTGCAACGGCACGCCGCGCTCGCGGCAGTAATCGGGGATCACGTGCTCGGGAAAGCCTGGCTGCTTCTGGTCAAGGTTCACCGCGACCAGTTCGAATTTCACCGGCGCTTTCGCTTGCAATGCCAGCAGAAGATCCAGCAGCGTCCAGGAATCCTTGCCGCCCGACAGACACACCATCACCCGGTCGCCGTCCTCGACCAGGTTGTAATCGGCGATGGCCCGACCGACCGCATGGCGCAGGCGCTTGGCCAGCCGCGCGGCTTCGTGCGCCTGCTTGCGATCGGGGGAGTGGAGGCGTTCGGCGGCCGGCATGAACTGGCCAGTTTAGCGCGCCCGGTGGCAGCGCTACACTGCCGCCATGCAGCCCGACGATGATCCCGCCACGCTGGTCCGGCGCCTGACCGAATTGCGCGAGGAGCACCGCGACCTCGATGTCGCGATCACCAAATTGGCGGTCGATCCGGGATGCGACCAGCTGCAGTTGAGCCGCCTGAAAAAGCGCAAGCTCAAGCTGAAGGACATGATTGCGTATTTCGAAAACAAGCTCATCCCGGATTTGGATGCTTGAGGCGTGCCGCTGATTCCCGTCGCCCTGGAAAACGACTTCGTTGTGCTGGAGCCACTGACGCTCGATCATGTGGCCGGTCTCGAACAGACCGCGGCTGACGGCGAACTCTGGAACCTGCGTGTCACCTATGTGCCGCCGCCGGGAGCGATGCATGCCTACGTCGAGACGGCGCTGGCGATGCAGGCAGCCGGGGATTCGTTGTCCTTCGCGGTGCGCGACAAGCGTGACGGTGCGGTCGCGGGCAGCACGCGCTATTACGAATTCAAGCCCGATGTGCCGCGCATATTGATCGGTTACACGTGGTACGGCTTCAGCCGCCAGCGTACGCATGTCAACACTGCCTGCAAGCTGCTGCTGGCGGGCCACGCCTTCGACGTGCTCGGTTGCGCCGCGGTCGGCTGGGAAACCGACATTCTGAACACGCGCTCCCAGCAGGCGATCGAACGGCTGGGCGCACACCGCGACGGCGTGCTGCGGCAACACAAACTGCGCCATGACGGCACGATCCGCGACAGCGTCGAGTATTCGGTCATCGCGGCCGAATGGCCGGAGATGCGCGCACGCCTTCTTGCGAAGCTCCGCCGTTGAACGCGTAGGTTGGGCTGACCCCGGACTTGATCCGGGGGAAGTCCAACGAATGCGCGAGCGCTGTTGGGCTTCCGCCGATGAAGCCGGCGTCAACCCAACCTACTGTGTTGGCCCGTTGACGGACGCTTCCGCGACCACGTCTGGCGTGATCTTCATGATCGACTGCCGCACCTCGCGCGCGAGGATCAGGCGTGCGTCGCGCGCGACGTCCTCCAGCACCGCGTCGAATTCCAGTTTGCCGTCGGCGTCGGGCCAAACGATGCGGCGTTCGCGCAGTTTCTGTATGAAGCCCCGGAACAGTCCCTTGTCGAAAAATTCCGGCGCGCTCTGCTGGTACAGCAGCGACAGGCGTTGCGCGGCAAGCTGGCACAGGTTTTCCAGTTGCCCGGCGGTCAGCGTGTGCGGACCGTTCTTCACCAACGCCGCGATCGCGATGTAGTAACGCTCGAACGCCTGCAACAGGCAATGAGCGAGCAGGCGCAACTGGTACGCGTCGTCTTCGCGCCCGGCGGCCAGGTGCAGCAGACGGCCTTCGCCGCCGGCCAGCAATCCGCGCGCGATCAGCAGATCGATCAAGGCGTCGATTCGCCCCGCGAAGCCGTCCGTGTTCCACGGCAGGAACAATTCGGACTGGATGAACGGGTACACAGCGCGACCGAGTCTGACCACGTTTTCCCGCGCGATGCGGCGGTTGTTGATGAAGCAGCACGCGACCCACGCTCCGGCCGCGAACAGGTGCAGCACGTTGTTGCGGAAGTAGGACAGCAGCACCGCCTTTTCACCCTCGACCGCAAGCACGTCGCCGAGCGGGTGCGCGATGCGGCGGATCCAGCCCATCTGTTCGGCGTAGGCGACGATGCCGGCGGGCGCCATCGGCGTGATGGTGGTGCGATCCGAATACGGCAACTCCGTCAGGATCGCCTTCATCAGTTCCAGTTGCGCCAGCAGGTCGGCCTCGGCCAGCGCATGGCGCGGCGCCGCCAGCAGCGCCAGCGCGATCAGGTTGATCGGGTTGACGTCGGCGGCGCGGTTGGTGTTGATCAGAATTTGCTCACCCAGCCGGTCCAGCACTTGGTTGAGCCATTCCGGCTTGCTGTCGGAGCTGTCGCCTTGCGCGCGCCAATCCGGATTGGCGGCATCCAGCAGCGTGTTCAGTTCGATCGGCTCGCCAAAGTTCAGGGTGACGCGGCCGTAGTGCTGGCGCAGCGCCTTGCGCCCGCCGCGCAGCAGCGCGAGCCACGTTTCCTTTTCCTTCTTCTGGCCGGACAGTTCGCCGATGTAGGCGCGGCCCTCCATGAGCTTTTCGTAACCGATGTACACCGGCTGGAACAGCACCGGCCGGCGTGGCGCGCGCAGGAACGCGCGCACGGTCATCGACAGCAAACCGAAGCGCGGCGCCAGCAGGCGCCCGGTGCGCGATCGCGTACCTTCGACGAAGTATTCGATGGGTACGCCGCGCTCGATCAGTTGCGCCATGTATTCCTTGAAGATCACCGAGTACAGCGCATTGCCCTTGAAGCTGCGGCGCAGGAAGAAGGCGCCGCCGCGGCGCAGGAACGAACCCAGCACCGGCAGGTTGAGGTTCACGCCGGCCGCGATGTGCGGCACCACCACGCCACTGGCCTGGAGCTGGTACGACAACAGCACGTAATCGGCGTGGCTGCGGTGGCTGGGCACGTATACCACCTCGTAACCCGGCGCGATCGCACGCAACGTGTCGAAGTGGTGCATCGCGATGCCGTCGTACAGCTTGTTCCAGAAATTCGACAGCAGGAACGATACCGAGCGTACGAACGGCGGCGAGTAGTCCGCCGCGATTTCGTCCATCAGTTTCTGCGCCTGCTTCCATGCTTTCGCGTGCGGAATGTTTTCGCGTGCCGCCGTGGCGGCGATCGCGGCGCGAACGCTCTCGGCGTTCAACACCGAATCGACCACCGTGCGCCGGTGCGACAGATCGGGGCCGATCACGGTGGTGCGCACGCGCCGGAAGTGCACGCGCAGCACGCGCGCCAGCTTGCGTTGCAGGCGCTCGATGCGCTCGCCGCTCGATTCCTCGCGCAGGTCGTGCAGCGATATCGGCGTCGAGAAACGCACGATGGTGTCGCGCCCGTTCAGCAGCATGGCCAGCAGGCGGCGGAAGTGCCCGACCACCGCCCAGTTCTCCGAGAACAGCACGCTGAACCAGCCGGATTGCCGGTTCGGGGCGCGGCCGACGTAGATCGCGACCGGCATCAATTGCACGTTGCGATCGGGCGCGGCTTCCAGCACCCGCAACAGTTGCCGCAGCGTGTCCTGCGCCGCATGGTCACGGCCGCGCCTCTGGAACCAGCCGCCGGTACCGCGCATCGCGAACATCGCGCGGCGGCGCTTGCCCATGCCGGGCACCCATGCGAGTGGACTGGGCAGGCCGGCCTCGTGGCAGGCGCGCTCCAGAATCAAACTGTCGGAAAAACCGTTGCGCTCGATCACGTAGATCACCGGCGTGTCGGGCGCCAGCAACGTCACCGGCTCGGCGGGGTCGCGCTTGATCCTGATCCACGGGCCCAGCAACGTGCCCCACAGCGCACGCCACCAACCGGCATGCACCAGGGTGTCACGGGACAGGGTTTCGGTCATGACGCGTGCCATCGGTTTGCTGCGCGGTGGTCCAGGGGATGGGGTGCGGACGTGAGCGGGGATTCTCCCATATCCGCGTCAAGGGCTTGTGCCACAAGGATCTGGAAGCACACTTCGGGGCGAACGATCCGACGATTGGCCGCGCCTTGCCCGAAAAAAGCCAGCGTCAGCGGGGCGTCCCGCTGGAGGGCACCGGCTTCGCGGAAGACGCCGGTGCGGGGGTGGACGACGCGGTTGGAGCAATGCCGGCAGCGGACGTCGCACTCGTGGGGCTTGCGGCTGCCGTGCCTGCCGACGCCGGGTGTGCCGTTTGCCACGCTTCCAGCAGCGCGGCGTCGTACCAGTGGCCGGCCTGCTTCATCATCGGCCATTCACCGCTGAGCGATTGGCCCGCGAGCTTCATGTCCAGCTTGATGGTCGCGCGGGCGCCGTCGTTGGCGGTGGCGGTGACCTCGGCTGCGGTGAGGCTGCCGGGGATGTCGAGCCCGTAGATGTTCAACAGGCTTTCGAGCCCGTTCCACAGTACGCCGTAACTGCGCATGGTTTGTGCGTAATCCTGCGCGCGCCATTGCGCCAGGGTTTGCATGTGCAGCTGGCGCGCGGTGGCACATACGAGAGCGATGGCCCTGGTGGCTTTCTTCGGGTCGCTGAAGTCGGTGGTCTTGGTCCACGCGATCAGGGCGGCCAGGCCTTCGGTCGCCAGCGTCTTCTGGGTAGGGCCGAGTTGCGGTGATGCCGCGATCATTTGCTTGCCCGCGGCTTCCAGGATTCCGCTCGCGATCGGCATGGTTTGGTCCTTGCCGCCATGCAGTTTCGCCAGCCCGGGCTGCAGACGCTTGGCCAGCTTGGCCTCGGCACCGGGCTCGGTGAGCATCCGCATGATCTGCTCGAATTGCTGGTCCTGCGTGGCGGAAGCGGCGCCGGGGCGCGCGTGTGCGGCATCCCATTCGCTGCGCCACTGCATGTAGTCGGCGGGCGGCAGGCGATTCTTCATCAGCCCGTCGAAGTCGCCCGTGGCAGTGAGGCGCAGGCTGGTTGCGACGGCTTTTTCGGGGGTCGCGTTGCTGGGCGGCGGCGGAGCGTGATGGCAAGCCGCAAGCGCGAGCGCGCACGCGCTTGCGACGGCCAGCGCGCCGGCACG
>JAGWZT010000058.1 GCA_018971925.1 Lysobacteraceae bacterium
CGATCGAACTTGAAGTTCACGCCACGCAGGTCGATGACCACGTTTTGCGGCGGCGGTGGCGGCGGCGCAGCCGGTGGCGGCGGCGGCGGGGCTGCCGGTGGCGGCGGCGCGGCGTGACCCATGTTGATCACGAGGCCGATCGACGCCATCGGATCCAGCCACTGCTTCGGGCCGTAGGTGTGCGGCAAGCCCGGTCCGGCTAACCCGGCAAGCTGCGCCGAAGTGGTATCGCGGTAGTAACGCGCGGCGAGTTCACCGCGCAAAGCGATGCGATCACTCACGTTATAGAGCACGCCTACACCAACCGTTGCGCCCGGGCCCCAGCCAGACCCGTTACTACCGGGCATGTTCCCGAAATACCCGCCGGCATTGGCGAGCTCGCTGGAAACCGCTGCATGACGCCACATGCCAACGCCAGCCATGATGTACGGACGCCATTGCGACGCCGGATCCATGAAGTAGTAGCGGGCCGCGACATCAAGGCCGAGGGTCTCCCACTGTTTGCCGGCGCGGATCGAAGAATCCTTGTAATCCGCATTGTCGCCGGTGGCTTCAATGTCCAAGGTGAAGTGCGGGTTCACCCAGAAACCAACGCCGAGACCGCCCATGGGATCCGCCTGGACCTGGCGGCTGCTGTCACCGAACACCACGCCGATGCGCGGCACGATGTACCAGTTGCTGTAGTTGGGGTTGCTGAAGCTACCCGTTGTTTCCGCCGCTGCACCCGTGTCCTGTGCGTGCGCGACCGACATCACGCCTACAGTACCCAAGGCCAGCGCGATGACCGCGAACAAGCCGTTACGTTTCATCGGAGAGTCTCCTCGTTGTTGATTCTTCAGGTTTCAACCATTCTGGATGAAACCGTGTTTCCGTTCTGCAAACCGCAAAACCACTGCGCGGATTGAAGGCCATCCTTCCCAGCCCATTCCGCTACGGCTGCGCCAGTTTAGCAAAAAACAAACAATTTCGCCTCTGGCTTGCCAATCCGTTCATCTGCAACTCAGGAGCCCGCCCGCATGGCAAATAAATCCATGAATGCCGGGACCGGCGTATCCAACATTCGCCCAGTCTGTTCGCAAATCTCAACGATTTCATGGGCCTGCACCTGCGGCAGGTATCCCGCCAAGGCCTTGCGGAATTTGTCCAGGAGAACAGGAATGCCCTCGGCGCGGCGGCGGCGATGGCCGATCGGAAAATCGATCGAGACCTTTTCCGTCCTCAAACTGTCCTTGAAAAACACCTGCACGGAGTTTCCGATATAGCGCTTGCCGGGATCGAAATAGTCTTTCGTAAACTGCGGATTTTCCCTCACCGACATTTTTGCGCGCAACGCATCGATGCGCGGGTCGGCGGCGATGGCATCGGTGTAATCGTCCGCGGTCAGCCGCCCGAAGATCAGCGGCACCGCCACCATGTACTGGATGCAGTGGTCGCGATCGGCGTAGTTGGCGAGCGGACCGGTCTTGTCGATGATGCGCGCGCCGGCCTCCTGGGTTTCGATTTCGATGCGCTCGATGCCCTCGATGCGATCCTTCACTTCCGGATGCAGCTTCATCGCGCACTCGACCGCCGTTTGCGCGTGGAACTCGGCCGGGAAGCTGATCTTGAAGAGGACATTTTCCATCACGTAGCTGCCGAACGGGCGCTCGAATTCGAAGGCCTTGCCTCCGAACGCAACATCGTAGAAGCCCCAGGTCTTCGCGCTCAGCGCCGACGGATAGCCCGGTTCGTCGGTGGTGATCGCATTGAGCGCATGGATCACCGCGCGCCGGCAGGCGTCGCCCGCGGCCCAGCTCTTGCGCGGTCCGGTATTGGGCGCGTGCCGGTAGGTGCGGAGCGAACCGTTGTCGATCCAGCTGTTCGACACCGCGGTGACCACCTGCTCGCGGTTGCCGCCCAGCATCGCGGTCGCGACGGCCGTCGAGGCCAGCCGCACCAGGATCACGTGGTCCATGCCGGCGCGATTGAAGCTGTTCTTCAGCGCGTAGCAGCCCTGGATTTCATGCGCCTTGATCGCCCAATGCAAGACGTCACGCAGCACAAGCGGCTTGCCGCCGTTGCGCACGTTCGACCGTGAAAGCCAATCGGCCACGGCCAGCACGGTGCCGAGATTGTCGGACGGGTGGCCCCATTCGGCCGCGAGCCAGGTGTCATTGAAATCCAGCCAGCGGATCTGAGTACCGATGCAGAACGCGGCTTGCGCGGGATCGAGTTCCAGTGCCGTACCCGGCACCCGCGCGCCGCCTTTCAGCGTCGCACCCGGCACGACCGGCGCAAGGTGCTTCACGCACTGCGGGAACTTCATCGCCAGCATCGCGCAACCCAACGCATCCATCAGCATGTAGCGCGCAGTGTCCCAGGCCTCCTGCGATTCGATGCGGTAATCGAGCACGTAGTCGGCCACGTCGACCAACGGCTGGTCGGGTGCGGGGCGGGCGGCGGAACGGGTATCGGCGTGGCTCACGGGTGTTTCCTGTCTGGCGAAGGCAACCCGGTATTTTGCCAGAGGATTATGGTCCGTTAACGCTACGCCACGTGGCATAGCGCTAACGGGCCATAGTGCCTTGACGGCCGTTGCGATGCGCGGTGACAATCGGCTTGCTGTCCCCGAAAGGGAGTAGCACCGGACCCGGGTGTCATTCGGGTTCGCGTGGCGGTCGTCAACACGGACCCTCAAGGTTCCGGTCGCCACGGCGGTTTTCCACCGCGCGCGAGACTTTCGACATCCCGTGCCCCGCCCCTGCGGCTGCGCTTGCGGGAGTTCGATCGTTGCCGCCAGGAGAACCCATGCCTCTCATCGAAGCCGTGTTTCAGAACCCCCTCGACGCCGCGTTCTGGAGCGGCCTCGGTTCGATCATCCTGATCGATCTCGTGCTTGCAGGCGACAACGCGATCGTGATCGCGCTCGCGGCGCGCAGCCTTCCGCAGCACCACCATTTCCGCGTGATTTTCTGGGGCGTGGTCGGCGCGATCGCGGTACGCGTGGCGATGACCGCCGCGGTGCTCTGGCTGTTGCAAATTCCCGGGCTGATGCTGGCGGGCGGGATCATCCTGATACCCATCGCGTGGCGTCTGCTCAAGCACGAGGAACACAGCGAGCCGACGCTCAAGCGCAGGGTGACCGATTTCTGGACCGCCATGGGGACCATCGTCGTGGCCGATGCCTTGATGGGCCTCGACAACGTGCTGGGCATTGCCGGCGCCTCGAATGGGCACCTCGGTCTCGTCGTACTGGGTCTGCTGGTCAGCGTGCCGCTGGTGGTATGGGGTTCGACCTTGCTGCTCAAGCTGATCGAGCGCTGGCCGGTGATCGTCTACATCGGCGCCGCCGCGATCGCATGGACCGCCGCGCGCATGATTACGCGTGACGGTCTGGTGGAAGGCTGGTTCGACGCGCATGATCCCTGGCGCTACGCCGTGGACGCCGTACTGGTGATCGGCGTAACGGGCCTGGGCTGGTGGTTGCGGCGACGCAACCGTTTGCGGCAGGAGTGACCCGGATCGCAAGATCAGAACGACGAGCCCGGCTGCTCCAGGAAAGCACGCTCTTGGGGTGTCGAGGCACGACCGAGCACGCGATTGCGATGCGGGTAGCGGCCGAAGCGATCGATGATCGCCTTGTGTTTCAGTTCGAACTGGTAATTGTCCTCCAGTCCGGGATGCCGAAACAGACGCTCGGCTTCGACATGGATTGCGCGCGATTCCGAGTGCATGAAGGGCATGTACAGGAACGTAAGGCGAGCCGACGGGGTGGCACAATCGACGCCTGCGCGGATGGCCTCCTGCGCCAGCACCAGCGCCATGCCGTCGGTGGCGAACGCCCGCGCGTCATCGCGGAACAGATTGCGCGAAAACTGGTCCAGCACGATGATCTCGGCCAGCCTGCCTTCGGGCGTGTCGCGCCACGCCGCGAGTTCGCCATGCGCCGCCGCCAGATGCGTTTCACCGAAACGCGCGCGGATTTCGGCATCGAACGCCGCATCGTTCTTGAAGTGCTGTTCCGGCGCGGTCTCGTCGAACCAGAAATGCAGTACGTCCTGCGGATTCACCATTCAACTCCTGCAGGCTTGCGCGCCGAGGCCCCTCACATCCAGCGCCCTGCCCGCTTCTCACGGAACGCGTCGGCCACCAGCTGGCTGTCGAAACCCGATGGCGCCTCGCCGTTCGCCGCGTACAGATAAATCGCGACCTGGTAGATCGTCTGCAACGTCGACTGGATCAATCCCAGCGCAACGAGATAAACCACCAGGATCGCACCGATCACCAGCAGCGCCATCTTGCCGGCCTGGATCGCAATGAAGAACAGGATTATCGCCGGCACGATGCCGAAAAGGGCGAAGATCAACCCGAAGCCCACGTTGCCGATGATCTGTTCGCCCCACGTGCGCCTCAGCATTTCCACCGATCGCTTGTAGGACTCGATCGGGCCGCTGTCCTCGGCCACCAGCACCGGCACCACGAGGAACGACGTGACCGACCACGCCATGCCGAGCAGGCCGACCACGATGCGGCCAATGAAACCCACCCGTTCTTCCAGCAAACGCAACAATATGCCCACGGTGCTGGTCAGAAGCGCCCAGCCCAGGATCTGCGGAAGCCGCTGGCGGGCGACGGCCAGGCCATAACCAAGCGTGGGTTGCCCGCCGTCGATCTGCTTCAACACACAGGCGATCAGCGCCGAGTTGAAGAAGATGATCACGAAATAATCGAGGAAATAGAACACGAACATCGCCGCGTACATCGGCAGCGTCATGTGCACCGGCCCGCCCGGCTTCGGATGGCCGGCGAACGCAACGAACATCGGCACCGCGAACAAGGCGATGATGATTGCAAGCGCCACGCCTGAAATCAGCGGAAACACGATCAGGCGCTTGTCCTGCATCAGCATCCGCCAGGACGCGCCCATCAATCGCCATGTACGTGCGAATTTGCCCATGTGTGTCGTCCCCTGCGTGCATGATCCGGAAGGAATGATGCCCGAAACACCGCGGGCGGCGTGCCGTTACCCGAGGTGTTGTTTCATCCAGTCCACCCAGCGCCGGTACACATCGGTCTGCTGCACGATGTCACCGGGGAAATGGGTGTCCGCGGGATACGCCCAGAACTCCACCTTGACACCGTTGTCGCGCAACGCGTGATACCACTCGTAACTGTTCACCAGCGGCACGTTCGGATCGCCCACGTCGCCCATGATCAACGTCGGCGCCTTGACGTTGCGCGCGTACGTGATCGGCGATTGCTGGCGCCAGATGTCCCAACCCTGCGCGGTCCACGGCGTCGAGCCGAAGAAATACGTGTCGCCCATCTGGTAATACGCGATCGTGTAATCCATCACCCAGTCGGTCAGCGCGGCGCCGGACACGGCCGCTTTCCACACGCCGTAATGACCGGTCAGCCAGGTGGTCATGTAACCACCGTACGACCAGCCGGACACACCGATGCGATCCTTGTCGACGATGCCGAGTTTCTCGACGGCGGCCAAACCCGACATCACGTCCTTGCCGGGGCCTTCACCGGTGTCGCGATAGATCGCATGCTGGTACGCGTCGCCGAGATTGGTGCTGCCGCGATAGTTCGGCTGGAACACCAGGAACCCGGCCGCTGCCAACAACTGCGGCAACGGCGTGAACCGCACGGTGGACGCGCTCTCCGGACCACCGTGGATCGCCAGCACCAGCGGATAGGCCTTGCCCTTGCGGTAGCCCACCGGATAGGTCAAGACGCCGTCCGCGTCCATGCCGTCTTCACTCTTCCACTGCACCGACTCGGTACGGCCAAGGTCGAGGTTGTCCACGAAGGCGTTGACATCGGTCAGGCGACGCGGTTTCGCGTGTACCGAAGCCATCGCGTACAACTCGCCCGGATGCGTGGTGGTACTGCCGATGAAGGCAATCTCGCCACCCTTCGACACACTCAATTCATTGCCGATCTCGATATCACCAAGATCGAGCACGCGGGCGGCTCCCTCCAGTGGCTGTTCCCACAGCACCGAGCGCGTGCCGAACTCGCCCTGCAACAGCAGCGCCTTGCCATCCGGCAGCCACGCGTACGCGTTGAAATTGCGCGCCAGCGTGGCGGTCGCATCGCGCGTCTCACCGTGGCCGCCCACGTACACCGCATTGCCATTGTTCTGGTCGCCGCCGCGCATGCGCAGGAACGCGAACTTGTCGCTGCCGGGCGCGTAGGCAAAGTCGTTCGCGCCCTGATCGCCAACCAGCGTAACGGGTTGGCTCTTGCCATCCGCCGCAACCTCCGCGATGACGGAACGGAATGACGGCCCCCAGTACGGACTCGGGAATTTGGTGAACACGATGGACTTGCCGTCGCGGCTCCACGCCAGTGGCGTCGCACCTTCCTGGTCGGTTTGCAGCGAATAGTCGCCCTGGGTCAACCGTGTCGGGGTGCCGCCGGTCGCCGCCACCACCCACAAATGCCATGGCGCGACCGCGTTGCGCAGAAGGAAGTTGCCATCGGTGACCTGGAACGCCTTGTCGTGGGCCTTGATGGCCTTTTCGTTGATCGGCGGATCCTGCGCGATGTAGGCGATGCGATCGCCGGCGGGGCTCCAGGTGAATTCGACCACTCCCTCCTTCGCGTCGGTGACGCGCTGGGCGTCCCCACCCGCGAGCGGCATCACGTAGATCTGGGACTGTTTGGTCTTGCCGTCCTTCGCGAGGAACGCGAGACGCGTGCCATCCGGCGACCAGCGCGGCGAAGACACGCCCTCACGGTCGTGCGTCAGCGCACGCTTCGCACCACTTGCCACGTCCACCACGTCGATCCGGGTATCGTGCTTGTCGGTTTTCCAGACCGGCGTGCTTGCAACAATGGCGACGGACTTCCCATCCGGCGAAAGTTGCGGATCGGAAAGTTTCACGAGCTTCTGCAGGTCGTCCAATCGGAACGGCACCGCTGCATGCGACACCACGGGAATCGCGACCAACAAGGCCGCCAGTGCGACCGGCCACCACGCTCGCAAACGCGTCATGCCACTTCCCCTTGCCACCCTTGCGCCACGCCGGGCGCGACGGTGCCAGCTTAGCGCGCACTTGCCGGCATCGCAGGGGGGCGGCATGCTCGCCGCAATGACCGACACACATTCGTTCCCGCACTTGCTCGCGCCGCTGGATCTCGGCTTCTGCACGCTGCCCAACCGTGTGCTGATGGGTTCGATGCACACCGGCCTCGAGGATCATGCGCGCGACTTCGGCAAGCTCGCCGAATACTTCGCCGCGCGCACGCGGGGTGGTGTCGGCTTGATGGTGACGGGCGGTTTCTCGCCCAACATCACGGGTTGGCTGAAACCGTTTTCGAGCCGGTTGTCGTCGCGCTGGCAGGTTGCGCCGCACCGCCGCATCACCGAGGCCGTACACGCCGCAGGCGGCCGCATCTGCCTGCAGATCCTGCATGCGGGGCGCTACGGCTTCCACCCGCTGTCGGTGGCGCCGTCCGCGATCAAGTCACCGATCACGCCATTCACGCCGCGCGCGCTGTCCGACGGCGGCGTCGAACGCGCCATCCGGGCGTTCGCGCGCTGCGCGAAGCTGGCCCAGGATGCCGGTTACGACGGCGTCGAGATCATGGGCAGCGAGGGCTACCTGATCAACCAGTTCCTCGCCGAGCGCAGCAACCAGCGCACGGACCGCTGGGGCGGATCGCCCGAAAACCGGATGCGCTTCCCGATCGAAATCGTGCGCCGCACGCGCGCAGCGGTGGGCCGCGACTTCATCATCATCTACCGGCTGTCGATGCTGGACCTGGTGGACCGCGCGCAGGCATGGGACGAAATCGTTGCGCTGGCGCAGCGGGTCGAATCCGCCGGTGCCACGCTGATCAACACCGGCATCGGCTGGCACGAGGCGCGCGTGCCGACCATCGTCACCAGCGTGCCGCGCGCGGCGTTCACCTGGGTCACGCGGCGCATGAAGGAAAACCTGCGCATTCCGCTGATCACCACCAACCGCATCAACATGCCCGAGGTGGCGGAAGAGGTGTTGGCGCGCGGTGACGCCGACATGGTGTCGATGGCGCGCCCGTTCCTCGCCGACCCCGATTGGGTGGCGAAAGCGCGCACCGGACGCGCGTCGCTGATCAATCCCTGCATTGCCTGCAACCAGGCCTGCCTCGATCACGTGTTCGAAAACAAGCGTGCATCGTGCCTGATGAATCCGCGCGCATGCCACGAGACCGAACTCGTCGATGTGCCGATCGCGCAGAAAAAACGCTTCGCGGTGATCGGCGCCGGACCCGCCGGACTCGCATGCGCGACCACCCTGGCGCAACGCGGCCACACCGTGACGTTGTACGAAGAGGCGAACGAGATCGGCGGTCAGTTCAATCTCGCCAAACGCATTCCGGGCAAGGAGGAATACGCCGAACCGATGCGCTACTGGGGCAACCTGCTGGATGAACTCGGCGTCGAGGTCCATCTCGGCACACGCGCCGACGCGGCGACCTTGCAAGCCGACAAGTTCGATGCCGTGATCGTCGCCACCGGTGTCACGCCGCGCGACCCGCACATCCCGGGACAGGATCACGCGATGGTGATGAGCTATCACGATGCCGTCATGGGAGGCCGCCCGCTCGGTCAACGCGTCGCGATCATCGGCGCCGGCGGCATCGGCTTCGACGTCGCCGAATTCATGACGCAGGATGCTCCCTCACCCTCCACGGACATCGCGCGCTGGACGCGCGAATGGGGAGTCGACACCACGCTGGAACATCGCGGCGGTCTCGAAAACCCCGACGCGGAACCTTCGCCGCGCGAAGTATGGCTGCTGCAGCGCACCGCGGGCCGGCCGGGCAAACGCCTCAACAAGACCACGGGTTGGGTGCACCGCGCTGCCTTGAAGGCCAAGGGCGTGAAGATGCTCGGCGGCGTCACCTATGAAAAGATCGACGACGCCGGTCTGCACATCACAATCGACGGCAAGCCGCAAACGCTCAGCGTGGACAACGTGGTCATCTGCGCCGGACAGGAATCCAATCGCACGCTCGCGGATGAATTGATTGCGCTCGGCGTACCCGTCCATGTGGTCGGCGGCGCCGACGTCGCCACCGAACTCGACGCCAAGCGTGCGATCCATCAGGCCACGGAACTCGCGTCGCGCCTGTAGCCGGCTTGAACCGCGCTGCGCGCGCTCCCATAGAGT
>JAGWZT010000491.1 GCA_018971925.1 Lysobacteraceae bacterium
TGCGACAATAACTCGACCACACGCCCAAGGACCGGGGGTTCTCCCACCTGACGAATGACGTCAAGCCATTGCTGTCCTTCGGACACGAGGAGCTGCAGGAACGCCCATTCAAAGTAGATGTCGTGAACGAACCGAACGGTTTGTCCGACCCGGACCTGACGGATAATTCCATCTGCCTCAAGGTCAGCGACCGCTTGCGGATCAAGATTCAGCGATGGGATCCGCCGACCAAGCGCTGCAGCCCCAAGGCGTGCGAGTTCAACCAAGGCGCTACGTCTTCGCCCGGCGCTCGCTGCCTCCGCACCATAGCCACCGCCGCCCCACCAAGCGGTGGCCAACCCGACTTCGGATCTTGGTGCAGTCGTGTCATTGGCGTATCGCTTTGCCAGCACACTGGCAAAGAACGGCCGTCGAACAATCGCCCTGATTTGGGCAGATCCGAACAAGAGGTCCCGAAGGACCGGTCTTTGGACCGCGAGGGCAGTGGCCTCCTGATCGTCAAGTTCCATAACTTCCACCGTTTTCACCCCGGCGGCGAAAAGGCGGACGGGTAGCCACGTCCGCACATGCTCCATCCCGGTGTCTCTGACCGTGACGAGCATCCGCAGACTGCCAAGTAGAGGGGAGTTCATCATGGTGTTGACGACGTCCTTCACGACGCCGCGATGGCCCACCTCCACTCTGTCCAAGCCGTCGATGAAGACAGTGGACGACCCAGTAGTCATCACTTCGACCAGCAAGTCCTCCAGACCAACCCCGCCCATTCCGGTAGTCGCGGCGTACTGCGCCCAAGTTGCGCCGGTGAGACGATCGGATTTCAGAAACAGTACTGTGCCCTTCTCCAGTGCCTCATAAACCATGGTTTGCAGAACGGCTGATTTTCCAGTCCCCGGCAGGCCGCCAATCTGGACGAAACGGCATTCCGCCAGTGCTTCACGAATGTTCAGGACAATCCGCTCTCTCGGGATTGTGTAACCGTCGATCGTGTTGCCGATCTCCGCCGCGGCCAATCGTGCCTCGCGCCCGAGTGCGGTCAGCGCACCCTGTATGGATGCGGCCCCCTTGAGCCTGACCGCGCCGTTGAGCCTGGCAACAAGCGTCTTTCTGTCAAACGATGCCGCATGACCCTCAGCCGTGCGCACCAGCGCAAGTAGGCGGCGCCACAAATCGTCGGCCCGCGGCTGGTCGACCGGCGCCAGTGAATGCGCCAGGCTGGCAACTGTGGCCGCTTCCATCACCGACCCTTCATGAAGCATGTCGAATCGCATGAGCACGAAGTGCGACAGCAGCGACCAAGTCGCCTCATCGAGACCTTGCTCATCGGCAATGCTCGACAAAATGCTGCGGACATCGTCGAAGTACGCTCGCTTTTGCCCGGCTACACCATCTGCGCTGAGCTTTTCGATCAGCCCCGCCGCGT
Source organism: Lysobacteraceae bacterium (assembly GCA_018971925.1). Classification (GTDB taxonomy): domain Bacteria; phylum Pseudomonadota; class Gammaproteobacteria; order Xanthomonadales; family Rhodanobacteraceae; genus 66-474. The sequence continues at coordinate 1,421 of JAGWZT010000491.1, forward strand.
TGCTTTCCGAGCGCGCCCACTCGCACAAGGTCTCGAAGCTGCGTTTGCTTGCGTCCGAAATTTCGCCGGTGACGACGCCCACGCGGTCGACATCGGGGTTGAACTGTGATCCAGCGCAGGTGGCGTAGGCTCGGAGGATGGAATCTTTGAAGTCGGCGTTACTGGCGGCATTGCTTATCACCAAGCGGCGTTTCACTTGAAGGCTCAGGCGCATTTCATTTGCGTCGGCGCCTTGTGCTTCGACGATGAGATCATCCAATGGGTGGCCTAGCCCCCTGCGTTGGAAAGATAAACGCGTTACAAATCTGCCTGGCAACCCGGGTGCTGTAACTTCGCCGAGCAA
>JAGWZT010000492.1 GCA_018971925.1 Lysobacteraceae bacterium
GCAGGATCGTGTCGTTGAGTTCCTTCGTCTTGGCTTCGACGCGCTTCAGCACGTCCTCGGTCTTGGAACCGGTCAGCGCGAGGATCACGCCTTCCACCGCGTCGTCCTGGTGCATGTAGCCGAACTCGCCCAGGCGCGGCGCGATGCCGATCTTCACCTTGGCGACGTCCTTGACCAGGATCGGCGTGCCGTCGTGCACCGCCAGCACGATGTTGTCGATGTCCTCCGGCGTCTTGATGCGGCCAAGCCCGCGCACGTAGAAGAACTGGCCGCCCTGCTGGTAGAAGCCGCCGCCCGCGTTGCTGTTGTTGGTGGCGAGCGAAGCCTCGACCTGCGAAACGCTCAAGCCGAGCCCGGCGATCTTCACGGGATCCAGCAACACCTGGTACTGCATGGTGCCGCCGCCGAAGCCCGAATCATCGGCGACGCCCGGTACCGACCGGTACTGCGGCGCAATCACCCAGTCGTCGAGTGTCTTGAGTTCCATCGGCGAGCGGTCGGTGCTCTGCAACACGTAGCGATAGACCAGCCCGGACGGCGGCGACATCGGCGAGATCGATGGCGCCACGCCGGCCGGCAACGTTATCTGCGGCAGCCGGTTGTACACGCGCTGGCGCGCGAAGTAGTGGTCGGTGGCATCGCTGAAAGTCAGCGTGACGTCGGACAGGCCGTACAGCGAAATCGAGCGCTTGGTGACCAGGCCCGGGATCGCGTTCATGCCCAATTCGACCGGCACCGTGATCTGCTGTTCGACCTCTTCCGCCGAATGTCCCGGCCACTGCGCGATGATTTCCACCATCGGTGGCGACAGGTTGGGGTACGCATCCATCGGCAGGACCATGTAGGCCCATACGCCCGCGGCGGCCATCGCCAGCGACAGCAGCACGATCAGCAGGCGCTGTTCCAGCGCGAATGCGACCACACGGTTGATGAGCGACGCCTTGCGCGACGCTTCGTCTTGCGGAAGCTGAGTGTTCATTGCGACTGGATGAATTGCAGGAAGATGCTGCCGTCCACCACCACCTTGTCGCCGGGGTGGAGCCCCTCCGGAACCACGTAGCGGTCATCGACGCGCGTACCCAGCGTGACCGGACGCCGCGCGTAACTGCCGTCGGATTCGATGGCGTAGACGAACGGCAGGTTCTCGTCGTCGCGCAGCACCGCGGAAACCGGCACCAGCAGCCCGCCGTACGCATCATGCGACCGGATGTGCACGGTCACGTACATCTGTTTCTTCAGCGCGCCGTCGGCGTTGTCCACGCGTACGCGTGCCGCCACCGAACGTGTATCGGGATCCACCACCGCACCGACGTTGGTGATGGTGCCGGCGACCGGCTTGCCGCCGTCGCCCGTCACCACCGTGGCCGGATCGCCGACCCGGACATGCGCGGCATCGTCACCAAAAACATTCGCCATGACCCACATCGTCGCGGTGTCGGCGACGGTGAAGCATGGCGTGGTGCCCGCGGCGAGCGTCTGTCCCGGCGCGATGGATTTTGCGACCAGGGTGCCGGCGATCGGCGCGCGAATCACGCCTTGCCCGCCAGCGGCGGGTTTGCCATCGCGAATGGCCGCGATGGTTTGTGGATCCATATGCAGCGCTACCAGCGTCTGCAGTGCAGCGTCGCGATTGGCGTCGGCGCTGGCCGCATCGGCCTGCGCCTGCGCGTTCTCGCGCTGGGAAATCGCCTGGTGCGCGAACAGGTCGTGATCGTTGGACGCGACGGCATCCGCCGCCTTCGCCGCCAGCACTGTCTG
>JAGWZT010000493.1 GCA_018971925.1 Lysobacteraceae bacterium
ACGCTGTACAGCGCGCAACTGAATGAAGTGCTGCATGGCAGCCTGACGCGGCTCGGTTATGCGCGTGCGGCGCAGTTGATGTCCAGCTTGAGCGACGACGACGTCGGCCTTGCGCAGTCGCCCGTGTCGCACGTGATGAGTTTCGCGGGCCCGATCATGGGTGCGGACGGCAAGCCGTTGGCGTTCGCCACGATCGATTTTCCGGATTCGGCGCTGCGCACCGTGCTGCACTCCGTGCGCGTGAGCGCGGGTCGGCTGGATCTGCGACAAAGCAACAAGTCCGGCGACATCGTATTGGCTGGCGCGGGCCATGATGGTTTGTCGACGGCCGAAGACGCCGGCGTGCCGGTGGCGCACAGCCTGTATCGCGTCGCTTCGGCACCGCCGGAATTCTGGCTGCCGGTCACCCAATCATTCATCGCGGCGCTGGTGCTGGCGATCGTGGCGCTTCTGCTTGGCTCCGGCGTGTTGTGGCTGCGTCCGCGCGTGCGCGCCCGCCTCGGCGGCGCACCGCTGGTGGAAGAACCCGTGCTGGCGGACGTGATCGCCGCCGCGCCCCCGAAGCCCAAACCCGCTCCCGCCGCGAAACCCGCGGCGGAAGCCGGGACGACCCCGGGGGTTTCCGCGCACGACGATCCCATTCCCGACCACAGCATCTTCCGCGCCTACGACATCCGCGGCGTGGTCGGCAAGACGCTCACCGAAGGCGTCGCGCGTCAGCTCGGCCGCGCGATCGGCAGCGCGGTGCGCGACAAGGAGCTTTCCGAAATCGTGGTCGGGCGCGACGGGCGCCTGTCCGGCCCGATGTTGTCCGACGCGCTGATCGAGGGCTTGCGCGCGGCCGGCGTGGACGTGGTCGACATCGGCGCGGTGCCGACACCGGTCAGCTATTTCGCGGCCTACCAGCTCAACACCGGTTCGTGCGTGTCGGTGACCGGCAGCCACAATCCGCCCGACTACAACGGTTTCAAGATCGTGATCGGCGGCGAAACGCTGGCCGAAGACGCGATCCAGGATTTGTACCAACGCATCGTGGATGGCCGCATCGCAGAGGGCCATGGGTCGTTGCGCCAGTACGACATCACCGGCGAATACATCGAGCGCATCGCGTCGGACATCCAGACCGGGCGCGCGCTGAAGGTGGTCGTCGATTGCGGCAACGGCATCGCCGGCAACACCGCGCCCGGCGTGGTGCATGCGATCGGCTGCGAACCCGTTCCGTTGTATTGCGACGTGGACGGCAACTTCCCGAACCATCATCCCGATCCTTCGGAACCCAAGAACCTGGCCGACCTGATCCTGACGGTCAAGAAGACCGACGCCGATGTCGGGCTCGCGTTCGACGGCGATGGCGACCGGCTTGGCGTGGTGACCCGGGATGGCGAAATCATCTATCCGGATCGCGTGCTGATGCTGTTCGCGCAGGACGTGCTCACCCGCAATCCGGGCGCGACGATCCTGTACGACGTGAAATGCACCGGGCACCTGCAGCCCCTGATCCTGAAAGCGGGCGGCAGTCCGCTGATGTGGAAAACCGGGCACTCGCTGATCAAGGCCAAGATGAAGGAAACCGGCGCGCAACTCGCCGGCGAAATGAGCGGACACTTCTTCTTCCGCGAACGCTGGTACGGCTTCGACGACGGCGTGTACGCCGCCGCGCGCCTGCTGGAAATCCTCGCCGACGATGCGGAAGGCCGCACGCCCGAAGAAATCTTCGCGACACTGCCGAAAGGCGTCTCGACGCCCGAGCTCCATA
>JAGWZT010000059.1 GCA_018971925.1 Lysobacteraceae bacterium
GCGTCATCTAGCCGATCGACCGAACCCAGCGACAAACCAACACCGTGCAGGCTGAGCGGATAATCGGCACGAATCCGGTCCATGGCGTCGTGGAAGGGCCCGCCCGCCGCGAACAGGTTTTCGCTGTGGGTTTCCAGCCATGCGATGCGCGGATGTTCATCGCGCACGCGGGCGACATGCGGCGCGCGCAGCCCGATGCCGGCCGCGGCCGGCACCGGTTGCACGTCCGTGGCGATCGGGTTCGTCACGGAACGATACTCAAGCCTTGGTCAAGCTGCCACCGTCGATCTTGGTGCATAGCCCGGCCGGCACCGCGACGAAGGCGCTGGGGTCACGTGCCTTGCTGTCCTGCCCAGCGCAGGAATGCCCCGGCGACTGGCAATCGTTCTTGTAGGCCGCGTTGATGCCATAGCAGGGAGCGAGCTTGTCTTTTTTCATCATCGCCATGGTCTGTTCCTGCTTCATCTTCATCATTTCCGGCGTCATTTTCATCGGCCCCTGGGCCATGGCGACCGAAGCGCCTGCGGCCACGCCCAGCGTGACGGCACAGGCAAGCGCGGACTTGAGGAGTTGCGAGTGGTTCATGGAATGTCTCCGTGGATTGGACCGGAACAGCTCCGGCTCCCTATAGAGGCAGCGAACGGGCAAAAGGATTCAAAGTTGCGCTCGAAGCGCCCGGATGATCAGTTCCTCACGGAACTTCAACTTTTTGCAGAGCCCAGGATGGAAACTCAACCGCAAACTGAACCGAGTCATCGAGGGTGCTTCGGCCGAGATTAGGTGATCAGGCTCTTGGCCTGCCTCCAACCAGCCTTCCAGAGAGCGGCCGATTGCCATCGACAGCAAGGGATCGCAATGGGACCATCGCTTTGGTATTCCGCAGAGTCAGCGCTTGTGGGGCCGTGGCCGCACGAATCCATATGGTGGCGCGCATGACGCAACGAATCTTTTGCATATTTGACAAGACGGTCAATTCAGGATTCCCGCAAATCGTGGGTTCGTGTAAAACGACGTACAAGAGCGACTGTAAGCCGCAACCTACAACAACCGGCGGCATCGTCCGATAGATGAACCCAATCCGCGCAGCAATGATGATCCCGCCCCGTGGGTCGGGCACGATCCGACTTCTGTCAGGTGGAACCGACAAGCGGGGCACTTGACGCACTCTGCACCAGGGCGAGTAATATGTTGTCACCTTCCGGATAGACCGGAAAGGCGAGTTGCCGTGAGGGAACCTCATGGATTTTGACTACCTTGCCTTCATTGGGCGTTTCGAGCCGTTCCACAACGGCCACGTCGCTGCTGCGCGACACGCGCTACGCCTGGCTCCCAAGCTCATTCTCCTCGTCGGCTCTGCTGACACTCCTCGCACGATCCGCAATCCTTGGTCGTTCACCGAACGCTCGGTAATGATCCAGGCAGCGCTTGAAGACGCCAGTAACCGGCTGATCATCCGGCCCCTGCGCGATCATCTCTACAGTGAAGCGCTCTGGATCGCGGACGTTCAACGTGCCATCACGGCTGTCATTGAAGAGGATGTCGGTACCGACAGTGCGCGCGTGGGCGTGATCGGCAAGGAAAATGATGCCGCGACGTACTACCTGCGTGAATTCCCGCAATGGCCACTGATCGAGGTGGCACATACCGAAACGCTTTCGGCGACCGAAATGCGCCGGTACCTGTTCGAGTCGGCTGACGACACAAGCAAAGGTGCGCTACGGATGCTGCAGGCCAATGTCCCGGCCCCGGTGTTCGAGATGCTGGAAGCCTTCCGCAAGAGCTCACCGGCATACCGTCAGCTCGTGGCGGAATATCGCTTCATCCAGGACTATCGATCAGGCTGGGACAGCGCCCCTTACCCGCCGACGTTTGTCACGACCGATGCGGTGGTCGTGCACTCCGGCCATGTGCTTTTGGTGCGCCGCCGTTCCGAACCCGGCAAGGGGCTATGGGCGTTGCCGGGCGGTTTCGTTCGCGAGAACGAGACCATACACGAGAGCTGCCTACGCGAACTGCGCGAGGAAACTCGCCTCAAGATTCCGGTGCCGGTGCTGAAAGGCTCGATCAAAGGGACGCACGTTTTCGACCACCCCGAGCGCTCGTTGCGCGGCCGCACGATTACCCACGCGTTCCATTTCGACTTCCCTGCCGGCGAACTGCCACCCGTCCGCGGGGGCGACGATGCGGAGAAGGCGCGCTGGTTCCCGATCAGCGAAGCCCTGGAAATGGGCCCTCAGCTTTTCGAAGACCACCTGCACATCCTCGAGTTTTTCCTGGGCCGGAGTTGAAATCGACCTTTCCCGCCGGTGGATAGACCGCCGGCCCCCACCGACGCGAAGGAGCTTCCGTCATGTCCAACACCAGCAACCCCAAACGTAATACCGACTATCACACGGCCGACCATCGACCACAGTATCTGCAAAAGGTCGATGCCATGATTCGTAACAGCAGCACCAACCGCTGACCTCAGGGGACACAGCCATGTTCGGATTCCGCTACATCAAGACCAATCCCAGCACCTACGTCATCCAGTACCGCAGTGGCAACATCGTCCGCGAGGGCGCTGGCCTGTCGTTCTTCTGCTACGCGCCGACGGCTTCATTGGTGACTGTGCCGCTGGAAAGCGTGGACGTGCCTTTCGCGTTCACGGAAGTCACCCGTGACTTCCAGGCAGTCACCGTGCAGGGTCAGGTGACATACCGGGTCGACGAGCCCAAGACCCTCGCTGCGCTGATGAACTTCACGCTGAAGCCGGATGGCAAATACGTATCGGAGGACCCAACCAAGCTGCCGCAGCGCGTCATCAACGCCGTGCAGGTTCAATTGCGGTCACTGCTTCAGCACCAGACCTTGCAGGAGCTTCTGCAGGGATCGGATGGCATGGTTCAGGCGGTCGTGGCCGGACTACGCAAGCCGGACAGCCTACCGAGTCTTGGCCTCATCCTCGTCAATCTATCGATCCTCGCGGTCAAACCGAACCCCGAGACCGCCCGTGCGCTGGAAGCGGAGGTTCGCGAGCAGATCCTGAAGCGCGCCGACGATGCTGTATACGTGCGCCGCAATGCCGCAATCGAACAGGAGCGCGCGGTCAAGGAAAACGAGCTCAATACCGAGATCGCGGTCGAAACCAAGAAGCGGCAGATTCGCGAGACCCAGATGGAGGCCGAACGGGCCGTACTCGAAAAGCGCCAGCAAATCCAGGACCAGGAGATGGCCGGCCGCATCGCGCTTGAGGAGAAGAACAAGAACCTCACCGCCTTGCGTACCGAGAACGCACGTCAGGAGGCCGATGCCAAGGCCTATGCCATGTCGGCGCTGATGAAGTCAGTTGCCAATACCGATCCCAAGGTCTTGCAGGCGCTTTCGCTTGGCCAGTCCGACCCCGGCGCGCTGATCGCGCTGGCGTTCCAGGGCCTCGCAGAGAACGCAAGCAAGATCGGCGAACTCAACATCTCGCCGGACCTGCTAAGGGAACTGGCGCAACGGAAGCCCGTCACGGCAAAGGCGTGAGGTCATGGACGCCCTCGATCGCCGGGTCGTGCTGGTCGTCCGGCACACCCGGCTGGAAGACCTGATCGTCCGCTTCAACACCGTCGAACAGGCACGGTTCTACATCGAGCATCTGGGTGCCGACTTCTCGGACTACGAGCGGGAGCACCGAACCTACCAGGAAGCAATTCGCATGACCGAAGCGACGCTGCGTCGCTTCGGTCGCGTGCAGCGTCTTGATCGCACACTGCTGCCTAATTTCCTGTTTGCTCCGGATGCGTCCATCGTCGTGCTCGGACAGGACGGTCTAGTCGCCAACACGCTCAAGTACCTCGATGGTCAGCCGGTCATCGGCGTCAATCCGGATCCGGCACGCTGGGATGGCGTGTTGTTGCCATTCGAGGTGCCCGACCTGGCCAAGGTGGTCCCAGAGGCCCTGTCAGGCAAGCGGGAACGAAAGCACATCACGATGGCTCACGCAAAGTTGAGTGACGGCCAGGAGTTGCTCGCCGTCAACGACATCTTCATCGGCGCGAAGAGCCACGTCTCTGCTCGGTACGAAATCCGTCTCGGTGAACGCGTAGAAACGCACTCGTCCAGTGGTGTCATCGTCTCGACCGGGCTTGGGTCGACCGGATGGTTCCGAAGCCTGCTTACGGGTGCGGCTGGGATTTCGGGCCACAACCTGGACAAGCAACACGAGGATCTACGCGAACACGGCTTCGCATGGGACGCCGACCATCTGTTCTTCACGGTGCGCGAACCGTTCCCAAGCCTCGTCACGCAAACGGGTCTCGTGTTCGGGCAGGTGCAGCAAAACGCCCCACTTCGCATCGTGTCGCAGATGGCAGGCTATGGGGTGATCTTCAGCGACGGGGTCGAAGCGGATTTCCTCGAATTCAACTCGGGCATGACCGCAACCATTGACATCGCCAAACACGAAGGAAGGCTCGTCACCTGAGCGGAAGGCGAGCCACAATCACCAAACCCGTTACGGGCGAGCAACTGTGCCTGACAGACATCCGCTCGCCGCTCGAGCGAACTGCAGTCAACGAAACTGAGCAAGAAGCCCGGGGAGGTCGACGTATTCCTGGAACGTGGAGAAGAAGCAGATCTCGAAATCGAGGACAACGACACGGCTGATCTTTCGAGCGGCGGTGTTGAACGCTTCTACAGGCAAACATCGCTGATCGCGCCTCGATCCGATCCTGCCTGTACGGAATGTGGGCCAGCTCAACACAGCCGTTTAGGACGTGGCGATACCCGCCGGCTGCCTTGCCGCCAATGAACTCCCATGATCGCCCGAGTGAACTTGATGCGGTCGAAGCGGATCGTTGTGGGTCGGCGCACATTTCGCGCGGGATTTGGGGGTCGTGACCTGTTCCCCGCCGGCTCTTCCCCCGGATAGCCGCTCCAGCCCGTTCCATACCATCCTAGACGACGGAGATTGCCGGCGTGACCCCCCGCCCGCTTTTTGTCTCTGATCTTTGTGGCAGAAGACTGCATTGCTGCAATACTGCGATGCGTGCGCCCGATCAGGAAGACCCACTTGGCCGCCCCTGAAGAAGTCAACGCCGACATGCTTTCCTTCTGGAATGGCAAGGGCGGCCATACCTGGGTGGCTCGCCAGGCGCACACCGACATCACGCTCACGCCGGTAACCGATGCCTTGCTCGCATTTGCCGCGCCGCGCACCGGCGAACGGGTGGTGGACATCGGTTGCGGCTGTGGAGCGCCCACACTGGAGTTTGCGCGCGCCGTGGGTCCGTCCGGTCGCGTCGCAGGCTTCGATATCTCCGGTCCGATGCTGGCCGAGGGCAAGAGGCGAGCGGGCGCCGCCGGTATCGCCAATATCGATTGGCGGCAGGCTGACCCGGCGGTGGCGGCGCTGAATGAATACGATTTGTTGATCTCAGCCTTCGGCGTGATGTTCTTCGGCGACAGGGTGGCGGCCTTCACCCACATGCGCCGCAGCGCCGCTCCGGATGCGCGCATGGCGCTGGTGTGCTGGCGCACGCTGGCCGAGAACCCGTGGATGGAAGTGCCCATGACCGCGGTGGCGCGGCACCTGCCGTCACGGCCGCCGCCGACCCCGAATGCCCCCGGAATGTTCGCTTTCGCCGATCCGGAACACGTCACCGGGGTTCTCACCGCGGGCGGCTGGGCACCGCCGCGCTTCGAGAAGCTCGACATGGAGCTTGACATTGCCGCCGGCCGTGGGCTGGAGGAGGCCGTGGTTCAGTCGACCGAAATCGGCGCCGTGAACAGTTGGCTGCGCAATCAGCCGGAAGAGGTGGTCTCGGCCGCCGTCGCTTCTCTCCGCGAGGGGCTGAAACCCTACGCGGACGGCATGAGCGTGAGCCTGCCCGGCGCGATGTGGTTGATCAGCAGCGCACCCGCCTGAACGAGCACGGCTGCTTGCCAGCTTTCTGGCCGCACAAGTTCGCCTGCGGTGATTCAATTTCCGCTCTGGCCGCTAACGCCGCCCTCCGCTGAAGCAGTTGCGATCGGCAGGCATGGAGAAGCCCAAGCAAGGGTTCGGTCATCTCCACGTGGCCGGACTGCGACCATAGCGCAGCCGGCTACCTCATCCTGCATGCCTCTGTTTGCTCAGCCATCTCCAGGGCGTCATCCACTTCGATGCCGAGGCAGCGCACCGTACTTTCCAGCTTCGCATGTCCAGGCAGCAGTTGTACGGCGCGGAGATTCTTGGTGCGCCGGTAAATCAGTGAGGCTTTCGTGCGGCGCATCGAGTGGGTCCCGTACATGGCGGGATCCAGTCCTATTCCGGCCACCCAGCGGCGGACGATCCGTGCATACTCCCGCGTCGACAGGTGCAACGACATATGGATCCGGTTCGGGAACAGGAATGCCCCTGAGCTCGGATGCGTCGCCTCAATCCATGCATGGACCGATTCGCGTGTCGGCTCGGTGATCTCGAACTGCACAGGGCGTTTCGTCTTCTGCTGCGTGACAATGCCGCGCGGGGCGACCTGATCGCCGTGGGCGACGTCCAGCACCCGAAGCTTCACGAGATCGCAGGCGCGGAGTTTCGAATCGATAGCGAGATTGAAGAGGGCGGGGTCCCGGGTGCTGTGTCGCAGTCGCAAGCGGATCCTGATCGCCCAGATGTCGCGCAACCTCAAGGGCGCCTTTTGGCCGACGAGCTTGCCTTTGTTCCAGGGTTGTCGTTGCTGGGTCTTCATCGAAGTCTCCTGTCGGGGCTTCGATGGTGCGCCGCCGAGCCATATGTTGGCGCGAAGGCATAAACGCGATGTTTACACGGAGCCCAAGCGGGCGAAGTTCGGCCCGGAGCTGCCTCTCGGGACTGTGGATCGGACGGCAGCTTGAAGGTCCACACCAGACCGCGGCAATTAATCTGCCTACCGCACGCGCATCGAGTTTGGTTCTGACTGCATCCAACCACAACGTCGCCACGATTGTCCCAAGGACAACCAAAGTCTTCATCGGTGGGGCGCTGTAGGAGCTGGATCCAACCGCTCCTGTGGAACCACGTCGGTCATTCCTTCATTCGAGTTGCTCGGCCCGAACTCACGCGGCTGTCAAAATTTGTTTCGCGCAAACGAATCGTGCTGCGGATCACATGTCTTGGGGTTGATGCGGTTGCGTGAAGCGGCGTAGCTTCGATGCTTCCGCAGCGGAACGCTTCAAGAGGGGCTGTCGATGTCCGCACGTGTCGCATTCGTGTCCGTCGTCGTGGCCACGCGGTATTTACCTAGGGGGCGGCATGCGGCGTGGCCGGGTCTTGCAGTCACAGCAACTCCCGCACGCGCGAGGAAGACGAGAGACCCGGGTTCTCGACGTTTGCCACCAATTTGTTTGATTGTTCGCGGATTTCGGCGGGGCCTGCCTAGCCTCAGACCGCGGCAACTGAAGTGCTGACCATCTTCGGCGCGCGACAAACCGATCGCGACGTGTGAAATAGAGGGAGACCTTCGAAGCCAGATCGTTTTCGAAAGAAAACTCGTTCACCGGGGAGGCGAACTAGCAGGGGTATCGGTACGTTGTAAGGGAGCGCAATGAACAGGGGGCATCGCAATTTCAAAAGCGCACACAAGCGCGTCGTGTTAGCGCGGCTTCAAGCGCACGAGGAATTGCAACCTAGGGATACCCGAGGGTTCGGTCGATCGCGGCCGCCCCGCTCACACGAACGGCCAATTGCCGCGAAGATCGCGCCAACGCTCGTCGCCGTTGCATTCTCCGAGCGCTCACACATAGCACGACCGCTCGCCAACGATCGCATGCATTCACCGGTAGGCGAAGTGTCCTCCAACCCCACCGGCGTGATGATTCAGCGCGGTTCCGGTGAGCAGTTGCGGGTGGGCATGGGCGAGTATGGGAACCATGGCAAAGCCCGTGAGCCATCCTCGGCGAAGACATGGGCCAGGACACGACAGCGTCGACCATTATCGATTGCGGCGGGGGTCATGTCGATGCACTGCTGGTGGAAAGGGCGCGTTTTCACCCGTCAAGCCCATCCACTACGTCGCTTCCGCGCCAGCCGGCGTCCACCCCACCCCTACACCCTCTCATGTGGCGTATTTGTTGCACGCATTAATCTGATGCGGAGTGTGTAGCCAATTGAAAGATGAGTTCTCTTATCTTCGATGCAAACGGGCCACGCCCGCGAAAGAGCGCGTGGCAAACATAACGGGTACGAACAAAAGGGGGAATCTGTATGAAATCAACAAAGCGCGGTGTTGTGTTGGGAGCACTCGCAATGGCCATTTGCTCGGCTTTTAGTTCGCCAACAGCGTTGGCAAATCCACAACGAACCTTTCCTGTCGTTTTCGGACAGCCAATCGTACTGAACGCAGGCGACTCAGCAGTTATCTCAATGGTATTGACATCTGGCGACCCGAACGAAGACGGCGAGGGCGAAGGCGTTTTTATGACCGGCTCGGGAGGAGCAGGAGCCGCAAGCTGTACAACGCAGCTGCTGAGCTTCAACACCCCCGTTGTGCTGGATTGTGGCCCCGTCCCAGCTGGCGAGCAATGGACTTTGATGTCAGGTCCCATCGGAGGGCTCGATGGAGACGAAGTCCTTGCAGGAACTGCGCAGGTGAACACACCCAACGCGGTTAGGAAAAGTCAGTCGGAGGTTGATGCCTTGGAAAAAGAGGCACACAGTGACGACCTGCTTGCCCAAATGTACGAATCTCTCAACTTTGTTTGTCAATCAGGGCCAGCAACCCAAGTTCTCTGTTTAATCACTCACCAAAACTATCAGCGTCTGGCCGGATTGTTTAGAGCCAACGCATATATGCTTGCAGCGATAGCTGCTGATCCACCTGATGCTAACTTCACCCAGATAGTCCAACCAGTGTCACAGTATTATCCTCCAATGGTATTTCCAAGCGAAATACCTCAAAATGTTGCAAATGACATCAATGCGCTGTATATGAACTACCAACTGCAAACAGGACTTGCGTTTGCTGCATACACCTCATTGAATCGCGCGTCTGGCGCACTGCAGGCCGGCATGACCGACTGGCAAAAAGCGCAAGTTGCCGCAGCTGCAAAGTATAGTTATCAACTCGGTGAGGTCCTTAAGCTTGAGCCTAGCCTTA
>JAGWZT010000494.1 GCA_018971925.1 Lysobacteraceae bacterium
CCGGTGCTGTTCGTGTGCGAGGACAACGGCATCGGCATTTCCGTGAAGACTCCGTCGGGCTGGATCGCCAACAATTTCGCCGATCGCAAGGACCTCGATTACTTCTTCGCGGATGGCCTGGATATCGCGGAAGGCTACGCGCAAGTGCAGCGCGCGGTCCAGCATTGCCGCACGACGCGCCGCCCGACTTTCCTGCACCTGAAAACCACGCGCCTCACCGGGCACGCGGGTACCGATTTCGAGATCGAATGGCGCAGCTTCGAGGAATTGATGGCATTGGAAGCCACCGATCCGTTGCTGCGCTCGGCCGCGATCGCGCTGGAGTCGGGGCTGTACACGAAGCAGTCGCTGCTGGATGAATACGAAGCCATCCGCAAACGCTGTTTCGATGCCGCGGACGAGGCGGACCGCCGTCCCAAGCTCACGTCACTCGATGAAGTATTGAAACCGCTGGCACCGTACACGCCGAAAGCGGTGCGCGCGGAGGCGGTGCGCGCCGACTACGCGGACACGCGTGCGGCGGTATTCGGTGGCGCCGAAAAACTGCCGGAAACGCAGCCCGCGCGGCACCTGGCGTTGCAGATCAACGCGGCGCTGCATGACCTGTTGGCGAAATATCCCGAGTCGCTGGTGTTCGGCGAGGACGTGGCGCAGAAGGGCGGTGTCTATACCGTCACGAAAGGCCTGTACAAGGCGTTCAAGGGCGCGCGCGTGTTCAACACGCTGCTGGATGAAACCATGATCCTGGGCCTGGCGCAGGGCTACGCCAACATGGGCATGCTGCCCATTCCGGAGATCCAGTACCTCGCATATTTCCACAACGCCTGCGACCAGATTCGCGGCGAAGCGGCATCGCTGCAGTTTTTCTCCAACGATCAATACCGCAATCCGCTGCTGGTGCGGATCGCCTCGCTGGGTTACCAGAAAGGTTTCGGCGGCCACTTCCACAACGACAATTCGATCGCCGCGCTGCGCGACATTCCGGGGCTGGTGGTCGGCTGTCCGTCGCGTGGCGACGATGCCGCGACGATGCTGCGCACGCTCGCCGCGCTGTGCAAGATCGATGGACGCGTATGCGCGTTCCTCGAACCGATCGCGCTGTACATGACGAAAGACTTGTACGAACACGGCGATGGCCAGTGGCAGTTCGAATATCCCGCGCCGGGCGAAGCGATGCCGCTGGGCGAAGGACGTGTGTACAACGGATCGGCGAAGGACTTGGTGATCTTCACCTTCGGCAACGGCGTGCCGATGGCCTTGCGCGCGGCGCGCGAAATCGAAAAACGGCGCAAGTGGAAAGTGCGCGTGGTCGACCTGCGCTGGCTCGTGCCGCTCAACGATGCCTTCATCGTCGAGCAGGCGCGCAATGCAAAACGCATCATCGTGCTGGATGAAGGGCGCAAGAGCGCGGGCGTGGGCGAGGGCATCATTACGGCAATCGTGGAAGGCGGCCTGGGTGCCACGCCGCTCGAACGCGTGGTGGGTGTCGATACCTACACGCCGCTCGCGGGCGCGGCCCTGCTGGTGCTGCCGGGTGATGCCGACATCGTGGCGGCGGCCGGGTCGCTTGCGGAATCGCATGCCGGTTCCGGCAACAAGCCGTCGCGGGCCACGCGCACCTGACGAGTGCCCATCGAACCTCCCATGGATTTGAACCCGCTCCAGTCCACCCATGACGCCGTGCCGTTGGCGCACGCCGAAGCTGTCCACCGCGAACAGACGCGCTTCAGCGTGATCGGTGCGGTCAGCT